>JAHIVM010000075.1 GCA_018816665.1 Candidatus Zixiibacteriota bacterium | reverse complement strand
GTTGTTGCGCCTGATCTCCGGTACCGGTCAGCAGCGCCCAACCGTCGCCAATCTCAGGCCGCCCCATCGTCTCCAGGTAGTTTTTCTTTTTCGCCGCAGCCACGACATGGGTTTCGGTGGTGTCAATGCTCACACTGAGCAGTTGGTATTCCGCGCCCGGTTGCCAGGGCAGTTCCTTGACCACATCACTAACCCCGTTCATTACCAGGTTGCATAACATAGGGCAGGTGTAGTAGCCCAGAATGAGTACCACCGGTCTGCCCTGATGAAAGTAATGGGCGAGGGTGACGGAATCACCGTGATCATCAACAAAACTCAGGTCCAGGGGGATTGAGTCGCCGAGATGTTCATAGATGTTGATGCGTCGCAATTCCTCAGGATTATCCTGAATGACCTGGGCCGATACGATGCCCAATGGAGCTGCAAATAGGAGCAGAAGCAGGAAGAGAGAGAGGCGGGCTGAGGTGGTGCAATTCCCGCGCGGACAGAGACTACCGTCTGGCCGGGGATGTTGTTTGCTCCCGGTAAGCTTCATCCGCCATGAGTTCCATGGCCCGCGCAATCGGAATTCTGTATTCATTCCTGGTTGAGTCCAGCACCTTATAGCTGTTGAGCTCTTCCTCCTCACGGGCGCGCAGTTCTCTCAGGGGCACCGATTTGGGGTTGAGCACCATGTCCTGGAAGACTTCCTCGCGGGCTACCGAGAAGTAGTCCACCACAAAGAAGATTGCCACCACGACAATAATTATGGACATAACGCCAATGAATACGACTTTGTTCACGTTGACGTCGCGCTTTTCGTAACCCGAACTGTCACTTGTACTTAAATGTTGATCTTGCGGGTCTGTCATAGTCAGATTCCTAGCTATTTACAAACTTCATGGAGCTGGCCAGACCGGGATCGTTGGTCGGAATCAACGGCACTGCCGCCGTGCGGTTCCAGAAGAACCAGACAAACACCCCGCCGATGCCAATCATGGTGACCGGGTCGATCCAGGACAGATGAACGCCGTGCTTGTGCAGAGTCGGCATGACTATCCAGTACAGGTCGGCCCAGTGCATCAGCAACAGCCAGATTGCAAGCCCTCTCAGCCAGTTGGCGCTGCGTTTCGGCGCGCGCGGGAACAGGAGGAAAAACGGTATCACAAAGTGACCAAACACCAGGATCAGCGACACTGTTTTCCAGGTGCCGTCCCAGCGATGCAGGAACCAGACTGTTTCCTCCGGTATGTTGCCGTACCATATCAGGAAGTACTGCGAAAACGCCATGTAGCCCCAGAACACGGTGAAGGCGAAAATCAGTTTAGCCAGATCGTGGTAGTGTTCTTTGGTGATTTCCTTGACCAGCACGCCGTTTTTGTGCAGGGCCAATATCGCCAGGGTGACAAAGCAGAGCATGGCCAGGAAGCCGCCCGAGAAGATATACACGCCGAATATTGTCGAGTACCAGTGCGGATCAAGCGACATCAGCCAGTCAAACGAGGCAAACGTCAGGGTTATCGCAAACAGGAACATCCCCGGAGCGCTGACTACTCTCATCTTTTTGATAATGCCGTCGTGTGTGCCGTCGCCGTTATCCTGACGGCGGGTCAGGCCGAACAGCAGGCGTGAAAGCACAAACCACACCACGAAGTACCCGGCCAGCCGAATCATGAAGAAGGGGACATTGAGATATCCCTGTTTGCTTTGCAGCAGGGCATCGTTTTCCACCGCCTCGGCATGGGTCCAGTGGAACAGGTCATGCATCCCGAACAATACGGGGATGACAAACACGATCATGAACGGCAGGATGACCATCAGGTTTTCCGGCAGGCGCCGGATCACCACGCTCCAGTTGGCTCCTGTCAGGTGGTGGATCATGGTGAAGCACAGGCCGCCGAGCGCAATGGTGGTCCAGAACACAAAGGCCACGAGCCAGGAGTGAAAAAACTGCTCGGCATTGGTGACATACCCCACGCCGCTGAGTATCAGTCCGGCTATGCCTGCGACGAGGGCGATCGTGCCCCCTTTGCCCGGGTCGGTCAATCGATATGTCTGGCTGTCTATTTTCATAGTTCCGTCACTGAATGGTTTCCCTGAGTTCAACCGGAATGTCGTCCAGTGTGGCCGTCTGACTGCGCTGCAAGGCTCGCAGATAAGCGATAATCGCCCAGCGGTCGGCCACCTCCACCTGATGGCGGTACGAGGGCATATTCCGTATGCCGTTCGTAATGGTATTAAACAGCTCGCCGTCGGCAATCTCCCGAATCCTCTCCTGATGGAAGGTCGGCGGCGGCACATAGCCCCGCTGAATCATAATG
>JAHIVM010000074.1 GCA_018816665.1 Candidatus Zixiibacteriota bacterium | reverse complement strand
TGCTATTGCTGGTTATCTGGATCTTCAGTGTGCTGATTATCCCAAGGGCGGCGGTGCTGCTGGCCGGTCGGGCGGTAGATGTCCCCTCGGTGGACCAGGTGGCCTCCGAGAAAGGCACGTATGCCCGCGAATTGTGGAAGGACTTCCGCTCCGACATGGCCGGATTCTCCTCCGGCGGCGAAACTGATCCCGAGAAGCTAATGACCTCTCTCAATCGCTATATGGACAGTCTGACCACTCAACGCGAGGCGAAAATGAGTGAGCTGGCCGGACGGTTGAACGAGAAGCGCTACAATCGTCAGCAGCAGCAGCAAGCAGTGGCGTTTGCGCTGGCCCGCGTGTCCCCCGCGGCCTCACTCACGCTGGCGGTGTCCCGTCTGGCGGCGACATCGCTGGATCTTAAAGATCGTTTCTATCGGGCCGCCATGGATTACCAGCAGACGTACGGCGCCTTTATGAAGGAAAAAACCGGTATGAATGTAGGCGGTCGCCTGATGGTCATCCGTTCCTCGAGCGATGATGAACAGGCGGAACCGATTGATCCCAACGAAATGCCCAAGTTCGAACTGCGTCAGCCGGAACTGGCCGAAAGTATCAGGGATGCGTTACCTGATATGGGATTGCTGGTGTTGTTTAACCTGGTGTTTATCGCAGTAGCCTGTGCGGCTTTTCTGCGATACGATGTCCGCTAATCGGGAAGAGGAGATGCGCACATGTTTGGTACATTGATTAGCAAAGAACTCCGGTCAATCTTCCTGAGTCCAAAGTTCAGCGCCACCTTCGGGGTCTCGGCTTTGCTGCTTCTGCTCAGCGTATATATCGGTATCCAGGAATACAGAACCGCTGTCAGACAATATGACACGGCGATGGAACTGGCCGAGCGAGACATGGAGGAGAGTTCCTCCTGGGCACAGGTCGAGGATCAGGCCTATCGCAAACCGGACCCTATGCAGATATTCGTATCGGGTCTCAGTTATGATATCGGGCGCTGGACCGAGGTCAGCTCGCACCGCTCAATCAAACTCAAGAATAGTCCGTATTCCGATGACCCGATTTTCGCCGTTTTTCGCTACGTAGACTTTGCCTTCATCGTCCAGATCGTGTTGTCCCTGCTGGCGATATTGTTCACGTACGATGCCGTCAACGGGGAACGGGAACAGGGAACACTGCGACTCGTGCTCTCCAATGCGGTGCCTCGCGCCCGGTATCTCCTGGCCAAATGCACGGGAGTATGGATAGGGTTGGTCGTACCAGTCCTGGTGCCCATTCTTCTGGGGCTGCTTATGGTAATCGGCTTTGGCGTGGATCTGGATTCGGGACACTGGTCCCGGATATTGCTCCTGATAAGTGTCTCGCTTTTGTATTTCACGTTTTTTGTCGTGTTTGGCGTATTCGTATCAACTCTCACCAAACGGTCCGGTGTATCGTTTCTTCTGGGGCTGGTCGTCTGGGTCGGCTTTGTGCTGATCATCCCGCGGGCCGGAGTCATGGCCGCCGGGCAGATTGCCAATGTCCCCCGGCTGGCTGAGATTGAGGGGCTGCGCGATGCCTATGCGGCAGACAAATGGAAAACGTACATGGCGAATCTCTCTGACATGTGGCGGGACGACGGCACCTACTCAGACTCCGAAGCGAACGAGGAAGAGCAGGAAGACGCCATGTGGGCTCGGATTGAGGCCGAAGATGCCGCTCGTCAGGAGGTACAGAACGACATTGAGCAGTATGAAGGGCGGCTGAGGGAGGATCTGGAACAACGCAGGCGAAGACAGCAGCGTCTGGCGTTTACAATGTCTCGGATATCCCCGGCGGCGGCCTACCAACTGGCGGCACAAACCCTGGCGGGTACGGGGATCGATCTGAAGCAGCGCTACGAAGCCAGCCTGAATACATATCGCGATGCCTTCACTTCCTACGTGTCCGAAAAGCAGAAAGAGGCCGGGATGGCCGGGGCGCTGACAATTTCGATATCATCGGAAGACGGTCTCCAGATAGGCTCACGGGAGAGCACCGGTCTTGATATCAGCGACCGGCCGCACTTCGAGGCACCCCAGTATATTCTGCGACAACAGATGGCAGCAGTCGTGATTGATTTCGGTCTGCTGGCGCTGGCCACGCTGATTATGTTTGCCGGATCGTTCGTGGCTTTCCTTCGCTACGACGTACATTAAGTCCCCGACACCGCAAAAGACCGGTCCGCTGCCCCCACGGAGGCGGGCCGGTCGTGGTGTAACTTCCTGACAATCAACGCTGTATTCGAATGAGGGTCGGTCCGGCCCTGTTTTTCGTGGTCTCTCGGCCGATCTTGAGTATATTGCCTGAGAAACAGGAAGGATTGGCGCTTGCCCGGCGAATCGGAGAACTGCACCATGGCCCTGACCGGCACCATTTTTGATCTCAAGAAGTACGCCATTCATGATGGTCCGGGCATTAGAACCACTGTTTTTCTCAAGGGTTGTCCGTTGCTGTGCCCGTGGTGCCATAACCCGGAGAGCCGCAACCCCGGGGTGGAGAAACTGGGTGATAACGGAACCGTGGTCGGTCGTGACATCACTGTTGACGAACTGCTTGCCGAAATTCGAAAGGACTTTATCTTCTACGAGGAGTCCGGTGGCGGTGTGACGTTTTCGGGCGGCGAGCCTATGATGCAGACCGAGTTTCTTGGAGCCGTTCTGAGAGTCTGTCACGACCAGGATATTGCAACCGCCGTGGATACGTCGGGTTACGCCCCCTGGGATGATTTTGAACGTATTCTGGTCGATGTTGATCTGTTCCTTTTTGATATCAAGCTTGTCGACAGCACCGCCCATCGCACATACACGGGGGTGCCGGTTGAGCCGGTTCTCGAAAATCTTCGCCACCTCCTGGAGCGGGGTGCGGCTGTGCAACCGCGGATTCCGCTCATTCCGGGGATTACGGACACGGACGAGAATCTTGACGCCATCGCCCGGCTGTTGCTGCCAATGCCGGGTATACGGGGTGTTTCGCTGCTGCCGTACAATCGACTGGCCCGGGAGAAGTGCCTGCGGTTCAATCTGGAAGGCGGTCTGAGTGAGCTACAAACGCAATCGGATGAAGATCTGCGGAGCAAGGCAGGACGTTTCGAATCGGTCGGGCTGAGCGTAAGGATTGGAGGCTAGGAGAGTATGAACGAAAGAATCAAGCGGCTGCGCGAGGAAAGTCTGAACGCCGTGCCCAGCATCTCACTGGAGCGCGCTCGCCTGCTGACTGAGTTTTACCGGAGCGGCAAGGCGGATCGCGTGTCGATCCCGGTGGCTCGCGCCCTGGCCTTCGCATACCTGCTAACCAACAAGGAACTCTGCGTTAACGCAGGTGAGTTGATCGTCGGTGAACGGGGACCGGCCCCCAAAGCGACCCCCACCTACCCCGACATCTGCACCCACACCGACAAGGACTTTGAAATTCTGCATACGCGGGAGAAAGTGTCGTTTGTGTGCAGCGATGAGGTCCGTCGGGAGCAGGCGGAATCAATTGGACCCTTCTGGTCCGGACGGTCCCTGCGGGATCGCCTGTTCGAGGCGGTTGACCCGGCCTGGAAGGCGGCCTATGAGGCCGGCATTTTCACGGAGTTTCAGGAACAACGGGCGCCGGGTCACACGGTTCTCGACAACAAAATTTACCACAAGGGCATGCTGGACTTCAAAAACGATATTGCTGACAGCATGGCCGACCTCGATTTCTTCAACGATCCTGAGGCTGTGAGCAGGCGCGAGCAGCTCAAGGCCATGTCAATTGCCGCCGATGCTCTGATAGCATTTGCCGGTCGCTATGCCGACAGGCTGACCGAGCTGGCTGGAGCAGAATCCGACCCTGATCGCCGGTCGGAGCTTGAGGCTATGGCCGCCGTGTGCCGTCGAGTGCCGGCACACAAGCCGGAGAGCTTCCAGGAAGCACTGCAGTACTACTGGTTTGTTCACCTCGGTGTTATCACTGAATTGAATACCTGGGACTCGTTCAATCCGGGGCGGCTGGATCAGCACCTGTTGCCTTTCTATCGCAGGGGATTGGCCGATGGCTCCCTGACCGATGAGCGCGCACGCGAATTGCTGCAATCGTTCTGGGTGAAATTCAACAATCAGCCGGCCCCGCCGAAAGTGGGTGTTACGGCACAGGAGTCCAATACCTACACCGATTTCTGCCTGATAAACGTAGGTGGTGTGACCGAACGGGGCGAGGATGCGGTTAATGAAATGACCTACCTGATCCTGGATGTCATTGCGGAAATGCGTCTTTTGCAGCCCAGTTCGATGGTTCAAATAAGCAAGAAAAACCCGGACCGCCTGATTAAGCGGGCTCTCGGCATCATCAGGACCGGGTATGGGCAGCCATCGCTGTTTAACACCGATGCCATAATTCAGGAGTTGGTCCGGCAGGGGAAGTCGGTTGAGGACGCCCGTAACGGCGGAGCCAGCGGCTGTGTGGAGACCGGCGCCTTCGGCAAAGAGGCTTACATTCTCACGGGCTACTTCAATATGCCTAAAGTGCTGGAACTCACGCTTCACAATGGAGTCGATCCGCGCACGGGCCGGGCAATCGGGATCGCCACCGGCGAGGCGGAGTCATTTGCGTCTTTCGACGATCTCTACGCCGCCTTTGAACGTCAGTTGCAGCATTTCATCGACATCAAAATCAAGGGCAATCGCATTATCGAGCGGTTATGGGCGGAATATCTGCCGGCGCCTTTTCTGTCGCTCCTGATCGATGATTGCATCGCAAGCGGCAAAGATTACAACGCCGGCGGCGCCCGGTACAACTCGTCGTACGTACAGGGTGTGGGGCTCGGAAGCATCACCGATTCGCTGTCCGCCATCAAG
>JAHIVM010000073.1 GCA_018816665.1 Candidatus Zixiibacteriota bacterium | reverse complement strand
TCAGTTGTTCTTCCGACGGTGCGTAGCAGAAGTCGGCGCCCAGTTCCGAGGCGAGTCGTCGACGGTTCTCATCGGGATCTATCCCGACCACCCGACAGCCGTTGGCTCGCAGCATCTGGACCGTCAGCAACCCCAGCAAGCCGAGCCCGGTCACGACCACCCACTCGCCCAGCAGCGGCGCCGCCTGGCGGATTCCCTGCATGGCAATAGCCCCAAGGGTAACCGAGGCCGCGTCGTTCATCGCCACACCGTCGGGAATGGTCACGATGAGATTCCGAGGGACACACACCTGTTCGGCATGGTTGGCCAGGCCGGCCCCGGCGCAGGCGACCGGATCACCCACGGACAAATCGGCAATTCCCGATCCAACTGCAGTCACAACGCCGGAAAGACTGTAGCCCAGGGCCTGGCCGAGTCCCTCGTCCCCTTTGGCCGTGCGATACGTTTGGAGCAGGCCGTGTTCCCGAACGGACGCGATGCCTTTGCGAATGAGTTCCGGTTTTTTGCGGATGCGGTCAAAAACGGTATCCGATGATGACTCCACCGCCGACAGCTCCGTGCCGCTGGATATGATAGAATACGACGTACGCACCACCACGGCGCTCTCGCGCGCTATCGGTGCGGGGACCTGTTCGATGACTATGTTGCCGCCCCTGACCAAAACCTGTTTCATGCTGAGTATCCGATCCGCCGCCGTGGCGATCTCACTCGATCGTCCGGCCCCGTATATAGCTTTCGGACGCCACCACGGCCTCCGTCAATTGTCGATTAACCGGAAAGGAATTGTGGAAGGTGGGCGGGGTCAAGGTTTAACAGGCAAATCCGCGTGCTGGGCCAGGGCCAGACGATACCCCTCAAGTGTCATGTGGGCGGTCTGATCCCAGTTGAAATTCGTGCGTATGTGCGACGCGAGGTCGGTTGGCAGCGGCGTTTCGTATGCCGTCCGAATGGCCTGACGAATAGACATCGCCGAATCCGGTTCGCAGTAGATGGCGCGATCACCGAAATAATCCCGCGTATCCCCCTTGTCGGTGATGACCAGCCGGCAGCCCATAACTCCCGCCTCGAGAGAGGACAACCCTGTGCTTTCACACCAGCTGATGAGGCAGTGCACACGGGCGGTTTTGTAGAACTGGGCCAGTTGTGGATGCTCGACTCGACCCAGGAAGTGAACGTTCGACGGTGCCTCGCGACGCACCCGCTCGTAGTAGGCCCGATGGTTTGGGGCCGGTGTCCCCACAATAACCAACTGCCAGGGCAACCCCTTCATAGCCCGCACGAGATTGAGCTGGTTCTTGCGAACCTCAATCCGCGCCACACAGAGCACGCAACCCTGATACTGTTCGAGTGACCTGGGCACCGAAACTCTCTCCGGGTCAAAAATACCCACGTCGACCGCGTTTGGCACCACAACATACGGTTTGCTCAAAGCCTCGGGGAATTCCCGTTGAACCCGGTCCGCCTCACTCTGGGAATTGGGCAGGAGCACA
Organism: Candidatus Zixiibacteriota bacterium; assembly: GCA_018816665.1. Classification (GTDB taxonomy): domain Bacteria; phylum Zixibacteria; class MSB-5A5; order GN15; family FEB-12; genus JAHIVM01. The sequence continues at coordinate 1,093 of JAHIVM010000073.1, read as the reverse complement.
TCGGACAGGCTCAGGATCTCGCATTGGGACCGTACATGCCCCTGGCGCAGGTAGGCACGGGCGCCCTCGTGGCGCTCACCACTCACAACCGCCCTGGCCGCCGTTTTCAGGTATTCAATACCGGCGTTGGACATTACCCGGTACAACAAGCGCACCGGCAGCGTGCGTGCCTTGCGTTCGTATTCGCTATAGTCGCCGTGGATCGTCGACAGCGCGGTGGGTTTGTTGTAGCGACGGGCATTCCGGGCCTGCACCAGCACATCCTGGGGCCGCAGCAGATTGAAAAGATGAACCACATCAAAGCCGCTGACATCGGGAGTCAATTCCGTGCTGACAGCCACTGTCACGCCCTGTTTCGCAAGGTATTCCTGGGTTTTGAGAATCTGCGTGGTGTCTCCCCCGGGAACGGAGAATATGGTTGTGCGAGTCTGAAACATGATGCGCATAGCTTGCCTCTTCGGACAGGCATGGTATAGTCGCACCCGTGGAGTGTCAAGCTCAACTATTGCTTATTGCTCATGATATATATTGACTCACCGGCGGCCCGTGCCTAAGATGAGCCAGTTTTGCGAAACCAGGGACCTCTGGCACAGGACGTGTATGCTGACAGTACTGACAATTATGGGCACCCGTCCGGAGATCATCAAAATGGCTCCGGTGGTGAAGCAACTGGATTTGTACAACGATATCGCCTCGGTAACCCTGGCCACCCGCCAGCATCGCGAGATGGCCGACCAGATGTTCCAGGAATTCAACATCACCCCGGATATCGATCTGGACATCATGATCCCCAATCAGACGTTGGGATATCTGACATCAAAGATCGCCTCCGAAATGGAGAAGGTGTTTGAGGATCACCGGCCGGACGTCCTGCTTGTCCAGGGTGACACGACCAGCGCCTGCATTGCGGCCCTGACTGCCTTTTATCACCGTATTCCGGTGGGACATGTCGAGGCCGGCCTGCGAACGTATGATCCCAACTTCCCCTTCCCCGAAGAAATCAACCGTCAGATCATCAGCCGCGTCTCCCGTTTCAATTTTGCACCCACTCAGCGGGCCCGGGAAAATATGCTGGGCGAGGGCATTGATCCCT
>JAHIVM010000072.1 GCA_018816665.1 Candidatus Zixiibacteriota bacterium | reverse complement strand
TTTCAGGTGTTTTTTGTTTCCAGTACCGGGCGGCCACCCGAAAAGATTGGTACTGATGTCGGCCGGTCGTTGTATCGTCCGCCGGCCAAAATGAGTCCGATTGGTGTACGCGAACCGTTCTACTGGCTGCTGAACTCCATTACGCGTAATCGCAGCGTTTCCCGGGTGCGGACGCTGGCCAAGTATGTGGCGGTTATCAGCACGATCTGGTGCGTGGCCTTCTCGATTCCGTTCCTGGCCCATTTCATGTACCTCAAACCGAAAGCGACCAGCGTTGAGGACAATATTCTGGAACCGTACAAGGGCAACATCCTCAATACGACTTCCGATGAACGCGCCAAAGTTATCTCCGCGTATTCCAAGTACGAGCGTTCCTGGATGGTTCGCTGGCTGTTTCCCAAGTGGCAGTCCGCCACCATGCGCGCGAAAAGCCGTTTCACTAACTTCGATCTGTCCGAGGAAATCAAGCGCCTCGACCAGGTGACCGGGCGCTTCACCCAGATAGTCAACGACAGCGCCCTCTGGCCGCAGCTAAACCCCGCGGATCTCACGCTAATCCAGAATACGGAGCACGAGACACTCCTGGCTGGTCTCAATGCCTTCCACCAGGGGGATGAGACTTCGGAGTTGTATACGCGCTCGGATCGCGTCCTGCAGCTCTGGGAGCTGTTCACGGCCTATATCACGAGCAAGGGAGATTCCACGTCGTACGCCACCATTCAGGAACAGGTGCAGTTCAATCGACGAACCTATGATCGGGATCTCAGCGCCGCCGAGAAAGCTCTGGGTGACGCCCTGGCCGCCAGGCTCCAGGTGCAGGCTGAAAAGAAACAGCAGAAAGAAATCGCGAAGAAGGCGGCCGTTGAGCTTGATACCTACGTCAAAAAAATAAACAAAAACGACTCCCCGGCCTATCGTCTGGGGGATGCGGTCGCCGAGTTGCGCCAGTTGCGAAAACAGCTTGATCCGTCGGTGGATGGCTCCAGTATCGCGGCCATCAACGACTATATCGATGCTGCCGACACGTGGAAAAAGACACGCAAGTATACATTCAAAGTGCAGTCCGTGCCGGGGCAGGGACACCTGCACATCGAGGTCACACCCAAGGGGCAGGACCCCACGTGGGGAGAGCTGTCGCAAATCATAGAAGGTTACGACTACTCGGTGAACTGGAAGGTGGGGGACAACATTCATCTTGCGCTCGATACGCTGGGAGCGCCCGAGGAATGGGGCAAAACCGCCAGCGCCCGGAAAATCTTGACCGGCAACTATTCGCTGTTTAATATGGACGGTGAGATTTCATTCGATAACCTTGGGTTGAAAGTGAGCATAGAGTTTTCTCCCCCGTTGGCCGAGCGACTCCCGGAACTGGAGAAATAGTCGCCGACAGGGAAGACGATTCGAGGAAGAAATATGAATACCCTGAAGAAACTTACCATTGTGCTGGCGGCAATGGCCGTACTTACGGTCGCCCTCGGTACTCCGTCGGTACAGGCGGCTACGTTTCAGTTGCCGGCCGGAACCGAGGTGAAGGTCAAATTCAACAGTGACCTCAAGATTTCCTCCGGTGAACTGGCCGTTGGTACCCCTCTGGCTGTCACGCTGGCTGAACCGATCAAAATCGGCGACCGCCTGTTGGTAGCCGCCGGAGCCGCCGGCAAAGCGGTGGTAGCGGAAGTGAAAAAAGCCGGTAAGCCGGGCAAACCCGGTATGATCAAGGTGGATTTCCTGGAACTGGGCACCCGCGGCGGATTCAAAACACCCGACGGTTCTGCACTCAAGTTGGCCGGCTCCGCCGTCGGCAAGGGCAAAAGCAAAAAGCTGCTGGCCTATTGCACGATTGTGGGGATATTCCTCATCAACGGCGGGCAGGGCGAACTGGACCCCAATCAGACTTACACGGCGACCATAGCTGAGACGGTTGTTCTGGCCTCTGAGTAGCGTCGACAGCGGCATCCTGAAGCAAAACACAACGGCCGGTATCCCTCGGGACACCGGCCGTTATTCGTATTGGCGTCTGGTTTCTACTCTCGGGTGGCGGAGGTCGGGATGCCGTCCCAGAACACCGTAACGCCGCGACCCCGCAGCGCCGCCACCTGCGCCTGGACGGTCGAATTGCCCAGACCGGTGTTTCGGGTGACATCAACGGTGTCGCCTGTCATCAATCCCTGATTCAGCACCAGCGGCTGAAGATCGGTAAGCAGATTGTCTCCGAGGTTGAGGTAATGGAGACTCAACAATCCCGACAAAGCCGAAACATCAGTGATGTTGTTGGATTGCAGATTCAGGTAGGACAGCCGGGTCAGGTTTGCCAGCGGCGCAATATTCTGAATTTCATTCCAGTACAGGTCCAGGTGGTACAGCGCAGTGAGGTTTGCCAGCGGCGCAATGTCCACCTGGTCCATTCCGTTGAAGTAAAACCAATTGAGTTTGCTCAGTGAACTCAGGGGCGACAGGTCAACCGGCCCGGTGGACCAGCCCAGTTCCAGCCAGTCAAGATTCCTCAGGTGCTGCATCCCCTCCAGCGTGTCAATAGAACTTTCTATCGCACTGAAGGAGGTGATGTCGATAACATCGGATAACATGATGTCGCCCGCTTCCACGCCGGTCAGGTAACGAATCTCCGACTCAAGTGCGGCGTCGGGAAACACGACTACCTGATCCTGCGCCAGTTCCAGTAAGACCTCGCCATCGTCCTCGAACACCGTTTCCAACGGTATCGGGATTCCCAGCGGTCCGTATGCCGCAACAACGTAGAGATCTATCAACTCCAGTTCAGGAACTGAGCCCACCCGTCCATAGGTGCCGAATTCCATGAAGGCGGCAGTGGCGTTGCCGGTCGCATTCGTTATCGATGTGTTGGTCTCCAGCCCGTCGAGGTCGATCTCGAAGGCGGTGCCATCGTTGATCCCTCGCGTGCTTAACACCACCTGCTGCGGCAGAGTCTCCGGTTTGCGCACCAGCGTCGGCCACACATCCTGATAGTCATAGTAGAGCTGCACTGTCAGGTGATACAATTGCGGCAGATTGTGAATGGTCACCTCGATACTGAACGGTTCCCCGCTGATTCCGTCGGTGCGGCGCGGTGTAACACGCACCAAGGGGACGGCCGGCTTAAGCACAACCTGCACGTTGTTAACCACTCCGGGGCGGATATCCATCACCTGGATGCCCGTGTAGATAACCCTCTCGGTCACGCCGGGGGTTTCGCTCACTATAGTCTCAATGGCCTGAAGAACGAACGTCCGTCTCGGTCCGACCGGGACCTCGACCTCACCAACCAGGATATGGCCGTCGACCAAATCCATCGTGGTCCGGATGGTATCCATGTCGACACCAAACACAGTCAGGCGGAAGTTCGTGACGGCGGGGAGGAGCGACGGTGTCTGGACCGAAACGCTCATCGCAATATTGGTGTCGCCCGGCGTCTGGTTGACACTCTTTTCGCTGCAGCCGGTCCAGAGGACCGAGAGCAGCACAAGAACTGCGATCGGGAGCAGTACGAGTTTGTTAGGTTTCATCTCTCGAATCCTCCCTTACAACCGGCCGGTCAGGCCGAGCGACAACCGATATCCCGTTAAGTCGATATCGGTGATGAACGCATCAACACTGCCGGTGTAATATGTGAAACCGCCGTTGACGAACCAGGTGTCTCCGAGTCGCCGGCCGACATTGCCGCCGAATCCGAATACTGTGGAGTTACCCAGACCGGCTTCATTTTCGCCGATCAAGCGCATATCCACGGCCGGGGTCACTGTCCAGTCCTCTGCCAGCACCCATGAGGCGCTGAAGTCGGCGTTAAACTCATTGCCGTACATGCGGAAGGGATCGGTGAGCACGCCCAGTGAATCCCACTGTTTGTTGTCGCCGCGCGCAGCGTATCTAAGGTGGCCCTTCATCGTCATGTTTTCGGCCCGGTAGGTTCCCGAGAAGCGGGAATCCAGTTGCGGACTCTGCTTGAAGATGCGAATCCCATCGAGCCGATCGCGAGTGTACGCCGTGTAGATCAGGTCTACGGTCCAGACCATCGGACCGCGTTCGATATCAACGCCCCCGTTTATGCTCAGCAAGTCACCCGGATCGTAATCACCGTAGTTTTGATACGGCTTGTATTCGCCGATGTACTCGACCGTGATGCCGGCACCGGCATTAACACCCTCAGAGACCGGAATCGCGCCGCCCAGCAGCACGTTGAAGCCAAAACCCTCGCCCAGGCGGCGCATGGGCACGCTCAGGTAGTTCAGGGACATGGCCTGCAGCACCGCAATTTCCTCCGTCAGGTTGAGTTCCTTCTTGCCGGTGGGAAGATTAACTCCCGCACTCAGAAGCAGACGGTCATCCATGAACGAATGACTGGCCTGCGCGCGAACATCGCCCAACCCGCCGAGTTTGGACTCCAGTCCGAAATAACTCCAGGTGTTGTTTGAGTTGGCGACATACATGGCCACCTCGAAATTGTCCTTGATCGGGACAAACGCGGTGAGCGGAATCATCATCTGATCAAGCGATGTTTCAAGTCCGCCAATGTCAGCCGTCCAGTGCGTCATGGTCAGACCGGTGCTGGCCGCGGTCGGCTGGCCGTGTACAATCTGCCCGTAGCTGCTGGCGACGGGAAGAAGGAGAACTGCCAACAACGGCAGCAATACGAAGAGGGATTTCTGTTTATTCATTGAGATCCCCCGTTACGACTACCGTGACCGTGTTCGGCTGCTCATTGACCGGCGGCGAGGTCACCAGGTTGCGGAGGTTTATGTCGGGGATGATGCCGACATTCAGGCCGCTACTCGACAGTCGCGTGGCCACGCTGGTGGCCAACGCGGGGACATCGATCGATGATGTGATGGCTGCCTCGAAACTCGACAGCGATGCAGCATCGATTCCCGATGACAGCGATGCGGTTAACTGCTCAGCCTGCTTACCGGCCTCGGCGAAAGCCTGATCCTCGGCGACGGCGCGACTGAACGACGCCTGAGCGTCGCGGTACAAGCCCTGTCGCTGATAGTCAAGGCCGCGGGAATAGGCCAGCATCGCCAGGTAGGATTCGGTTGGCACCTCACTGATGGCATCGCGCTCTTCCACGGTCAGTTCTATCCCGAGATCATCGATGATCTCAAACACAAATGCCTTCTGGACATCGAAAATCCGCTGCAGTTGAGCGTCGCGCGGATCAGTCAGTTGCGAACTGCTGTCCTTGGCGTTGACCAGGACACCGTTGAGCCGGATGCCCTCGCCGCCCAGGTCGGTTACGTTGGCGGTCACCAGATGCTGACTGCCCAGAAGCCGTCCCAATCGGGGGGCTGAGGACGCATCGACCATACTCGACGAACTCAGTTTCAGCTCCTGCATGAGGACATCGAGCTTGAGCCGGTCAACGACCCGGAGTGAGCGAACCTTGGCCAGGTCGATGGCCGTGAACTCTGCCAGTCCTCGGGCCAGGGGAGCCAGTTCGGGACCCAGCAGGGAGCCGTCGAAATCCGCCACGGCGATGGTGTTGTCGGGGATGGATTCAACGTCGATAGCCGCTTCATCGGCCAACGCCCTGTCTACTTCAGAACGAATTCGCTGGCTGACCAAATGATCCAGACGCGCCCGGACCAGGTTGCGGGTCTTGCTGCTCGGATCGAGACTGAGCGCTCCGCCGTAGGCCCGGATAGCCTCATTGTTCATGTTCTGCTTTTCGTAGAGCAGTCCCATGTACATCTGGGTTTTGGCGTCGGGCTGAATTTGGGCGGCCTGTTTAAGAGCGTCCTCGGCCTTGGTGAGATTGCCCTGCTCGTAATACGCCACCCCAAGTTCGCGCCAGGCCAGATTGTTGGCCGGGTTGGTGCTTATCTCCTGATACAGTTGCTCGATTGCCCGGTCGTATTCGCCCCGTTCGAGCGACTTGCGACCCTGCATGTACAGGCTCTGCGAGCAGCCCGTCGCCAGCAGGACAACCAGCAACAAGAATTTTCGTAGCATAGTGACCTCTTGTCTTTACGTAGCTACCATAGTGGTACCCATTCACGATTATGATGCGAGCGGGCGATAGATTTCCATCTTGCGCTTGGCTTCGACAAAATTGTTGTCAAGCTCATAGGCCTTCTTGAAATGCTCGTACGCCTGTTTGTAATCGTATTTGTCCATGTAATCGAGGCCCTGCGAATAGAAGGTCGTTGCATCCCAGGAGTCGGTGCCGCCCTGTTGAATCAGGCTGACCGTCTCGGGATTGAGCTTCACCTCGAGCTTTTCGGCCAGTTCGGTAACCAGCTCTTTTTCCATTTTGGAATACTCGGGTTTGCCTTCTCTGTCCACCTGGGCGACGATTTCGGAGGTTTCCACGCTTACCGCTCTTACCATCATACGCGTATTTTTGTCATCCAGTTGGGTAATGCTGCCAAATACCATGTACTTGGCGCCAAGAAGTTTGCCCACCTTGACGGCGGTTGATTGATCCACCGCGCCGGACTGCTGCAGCGCGATTTCATCCATAATGAAATCGATTTTGTCACGTTCGATCACGCGGAAGGTGCTGATTTTGGCGAAGTCGTAAGCGAAAAACTCCGCCAGGCCTTTGCTCAGCAGACCAAGTTTCTCCTGAAACTTGCCGGTCGAGTAATTGTCAAAGGGCATGATGGCGATCGTGCGAATATCCGACTTCTCTTCGTCACAGGTGATGACACCCTGTTTTTTCAACACCGCATACCAGCGATCGCGCAGCTCCTGGGGCCAGATGTCTTTCGGCAGCGGTGTCACACACGGGCCGATGGACGAAATGCGGTCCAGGTAGCTGAATGATTCCTTCAGGTACTGCTCGCCTTTGGCGTAGGTCAGGATACTCATGATCTCGAAAATGGCGACACTGTCGTAGTTCATGAGATTACCTTCGGCCAGCAATTCCTTGGTGATGGCCAACCCCTTGTCGTACTCCAGTTCATTGTACATGTTGAGCGCTTCGGCCAGCTTGTCGGCCACCGAAACTTCCTGCGCCTGGACGGTCGGGACGGCTGCGGCCATAATCAGGCCGAGTGCCAGCACGACACTTCCGGCAATACCAAATATCTTGGAGGGCTTCATTGGTAAGCTCCTTTACGAATGAAGGTTCGTTTGTAATTTCTAGCTAGTGATTGATCTGTGCGTTACGAATAACGATACGTGTTTACGGCTCAAACTCAAAGATAACTTTCACCGATTCATTGGTGGCCACGCGAACGGTATCTTCGCGAATCACGTTGCCATCGGGACCTGCCAGCACGCCGCGAACAATATGCCTGCCGGTCGGGACCTGAAATGTGTAGTTGGTCTTTTGCTTCTGCAATTCACCGTCAATGTACACCGCGGCGCCTCGGGGGCGCGATCCTACGTTGATTTTACCGTACTTTACCTGCGGCTGCGCCGGCGGAAAGGTAAAGGCATAGCTGCGCTCGACACGATCGTTGCCAAGTATTTGTACCGTATCGGCGTGCCGTCGTTCCCGCGAACCGCTATTCTCCACCCGGACCACGTGGGTTCCGGAATCGAGTTGGATCGTGCCTGTCGGCTGGTTGCGGGCAATCAGCGAATCATCGACATATACATCGCCCCTCGGCTGCACCGTTATCGCCAGCGTGCCGGCGGGTAGTTCTATCTCAGGGCGATCAATGGAAAAGGACCAGGCCGCCGACGGCAATGACCGGAGACCGTCGGCACCCACGGCATAAATGCGCCAGAAATACGTGCCG
>JAHIVM010000071.1 GCA_018816665.1 Candidatus Zixiibacteriota bacterium | reverse complement strand
TCAGCGACCACCGAGAAGGCCATCCACGGACAGATGGACGAGGTCCGAATATCCAACACCGCGCGCAGCTACACCTGTTGCTTCGGGGTTCGGGGCAATATACAACTCGTACCAGCATGCAACGACGCAGACCAGGGCGTAGACGTGGGTGACTTGACACATTTGATCGATCATCTCTTCATCGGCTTCACACCGCTGTGCTGCGATGACGAGGCAGATATCTCTCCGGCCATAAGTGGCGGCACACCGGACAAGATGGTGGACGTCGGAGACCTGACCGCCCTTATCGATCACCTGTTTATCACGTTCCCCGACCTGCCGGTCTGTGACTGAATAGCACCGAGGGGGTGGTGGGTAGTCACGCATGCGTGATTGCGTAGAAAGGCCCGGTGGCGTATGTGTGCTCATGCCGCCGGGCCGACTTATCTTCGGCACATTAGCGCGGTCCGGCAGTTGACTCACCACCGGACCGCGCATTGCGCCGTCACGAAACATCCCGGGCATCTCACTTTCACTGCCCGAGAATACTATTTGAGAAGCAGCATTTTCTTCGAACTGGTAAACCCATCAGCCGTCAGCCGATAGAAATACACGCCGCTGGATACTCCTTCTCCCGAATCATTCATGCCGTCCCACAGCACCATGTGCTCGCCAACATCAAGATCGCCGTCGAGAAGCGTCCGAACGCGACGGCCCAGGACATTGAATACCTCGACCCTGACATGCGAAGGCTGCGGCAGGGCAAAATCTATGGTCGTACTCGGATTGAACGGATTGGGACGGTTCTGATGCAACGCATAGCTGCCGGGCAGCGCCGCACCACCGCCGAGCAACGCCGGTCGCAGCGAACGATGGTGCATGTCCGCTGCGATGGCATCAGTGATGTCTACCCTGCCGGGCAGCCGCAATACCGCCACTCCATTTGCGGGGACGGTCTCGCCCCCGTCGAAGTCCGCCATGCCTACGATCAGCAACCCATCCGTTTGCCCAAATCGCATATCCAGCCTGCCCTCAAGCAGGTTCATCGGCACGGCATCGGAAGAACCCGAGAATTCAAACTGTAGACCGCGCAGAGCTTCCGCCGATGTTACCGAGATCGTGGTCACGCCGTTGTCGAACCGGGCGCCGATCTCGATCGTTTCGTCAAGAAGACGTTCCCTGGCGGCACCCGTAACTCCGCAGGGCGGCAGGTCACCGAAGGTGATGAACAGGTGATCGATGAGAGCCGTCAGATCGGCTACATCAACGCTGCCGTCGGGTATCTCGGGGGCAACGTCGGCCTCATCGGGGCAGAACAGCGGTTCAAAGCTTATGAACAGGTGTTCGATCAGCCGGGTCAGGTCACCAACATCAACGATGTCATCGGCGCTGTTGTCGACATTTCCGCGCAGGCCAATGCAACACACTCCCGGGGCAAGCGCGGGCGTGTATTCATCGAATGACATAGGGCCGTAATCCTTTTCGTCATCGGAGCCAGAAGTCGCAAGTCCCGCACCCGGAGATACTACTACCGGGTACAGCTGGAGCTCATCGTAACCCAACGGCAGCGGCTGCATGGGATACATAAAGCCGAAGTTCATGGACAGACTGCGCACAGCCGAAGACGGCTGCACGGTGACGTACAGTACACCGAGGTGAGCGCCGCCGGAGGGAATTGGATTGTCCCAGTCAAAAGAGGCTGCGCTGACCAGAGCCACGCCCGACGAGTCATCGTCGCGGAATACGATATCCGGAGTGAACTCCCAGGCGGTTCCGGAACCCGCAGCAAAAACCGATCCCGGAATGAACGAATCAATCACGGGCACGATGTCACCGTTAACCCGAATTTCCAGCGGCAGATTGAACGCCAGGACCGGTCGACCGCTGACGAGAGCCAGGGGTATCGCCACGTGCGTGGCATACGGAGCCACCGTGTCGGGGAAGGTAATGAACAGGGTCGGATCCTCAACAGGCGGGGTTGGCTCCGACGGCGGACAGGTCAGGGCAGGACCGACTCCATCGAAACTGGCCTGCAACATCATGATATCACGCAACGTGAGGCCCTGTGAGTTGTCACAGTCGGCGCTCACCGGATTCGGAGGCGCGTCGCCCGCCAGGAACAGGTAGTCGATCATAAAGGTCAAATCGTCGTGATCGGCATCCCAGTCGTAGTCGGCGTCGCCGGGGACGGTACAGAAGGTCTCGCAGGAATCCGGTCCGTTCGGGCAGAGATCGCAGGCATCGCCGATTCCGTCGCCGTCGGCATCGTTTTGATCGTCATTGTACGTGAGAGCGCAGTTGTCGCAGTCGTCGGGGTAACTATCGCCGTCGGCATTCTGCGTATCATCGTGTCCCTGACATTGATCACACTCATCGCCGACGTTGTCACCGTCGGTATCGAGCTGCGTCGGATTATGCAGGTCGGGGCAGTTGTCAACCAGACCGCAGTATCCGTCGCCGTCGTCGTCGTTCAGCGGATCGGCCAGGCAGGGATCACACACGTCGCCCACACCGTCGCTGTCTTCATCCCCCTGCAGGGCATTGGCGCTGTCGGCGCAATTGTCACAGACGTCCCCCCAGCCGTCGCCGTCGCTATCGATCTGGTCGGCATTAGCCGCCATTGGACAATTGTCGTCTCTATCAACAACACCGTCACCGTCTTCATCGAGTGTAGAGGCCACGCCAACGATGGTTGGTGAGACAACCGAGTCCCCGAATGCAAAACTCAGTTCCAATTCGTTTTGCGGCGGGAGCAAGAGCGTATCGATATATATCCTGTGCTCACGTTCAGCATAGGTGTTGCTGAACCTTATCGTGAGGATCTCTCCCTGGCAGTCTTCGTGCAGTCCCTCCCTGAGCGCCATGATACCAACAATCGCCGTATTCTCAGTCTGATAGTAGTTATTAGTGAGAATCACTGTATTCTGCGTATTGACGTTGAAGCAGGAGCTGGCCACAATCGTGTCGAGGGTCAGGTTGGGATTCGTGCTGGACCAGACAAACGGGAAACTGAAGCCGTCCCATGTGTGTGACGTTCTCAACTGCACCGACACAGACCAGCTATCAACACCTGCCGGAATGGTCAGGTTTGAAATCAGAACAGAATCCTGATCAGATACGGGAAACGGCCTCACGCGGCTGGGATCGCACACCGGTTCTTCAAAGTTGACGAAAAGGAACCCGATTATTTCCATGGCGTCGCTGAGCGAGATACCATGCCAATCGTCCATATCCGCCTTCTGAGGATATTCCGGGGCAGGACCATTATGGAAGATATAGTCAAAAAGCCTTACCATGTCCCCTATGGTTACCTGTCCGGTCGGGTCATTGTCCACGTTGCCGCAATCGAGGTTTGTCCCGTCACAGGCATCGCCCAGGCCGTCGCCGTCGGTATCCTCCTGGAACGGGTTGTAGGCATTGATGCAATTGTCACACGCCTGGCCGACACCGTCGCCGTCGTCGTCGGCCTGACTGACGTTGCTGACGTCGGGGCAATTGTCGCACACATCACCCAACCCGTCATTGTCGGTATCCGTCTGGAGGGGGTCGTACCACATCGGACAGATGTCACAGGAATCTCCCACACCATCCAAGTCCATGTCGCGTTGATCGGGGTTGGGGATGTCCGGGCAGTTGTCGAGGGCGCAGGTGTTGCCGGGATAGCCTTCATTCCCGTAGCCGTCGCCGTCAAAATCCACGCAGTCATCGCAGGCGTACCCTATGCCGTCGCCGTCAAGATCCATCTGGTCGGTGTTGGCAATCGTGGGGCAGTTATCGCAGGGATCGCCCACTCCGTCGCCGTCAGTGTCGGTCTGCAACGGATTGTACTCATCGACACAATTGTCCGGGGCGCAGGCGATATTGGCATAAGTCGAATCTCCGAGGCCGTCGCCATCCACATCAACACAATTGTCGCACACGTCGCCAATACCGTCACTGTCCAGATCAGTCTGGTCGATATTGGCCACGGTTGGGCAGTTGTCGCAGGCGTCGGGAGCGGTGTCGCCATCGCCGTCGATACTGTCATCGAAACCGGGGCACCGGTCGCACAAATCACCGACGCCGTCGCCGTCCGCATCCTCCTGCCCGTTGTTGGCTATAGTCGGACAGTTATCACAGAAGTTGGGAATGGCGTCGCTGTCACCGTCGATATCGTCATCACCGCCTGGACAGACATCGCAAGCATCACCGTGGCCGTCGGCATCCGAATCTGTCTGCGCGGGGTTGTACACGAAGGGGCAGTTGTCGAAGTGATCACCCACGCCGTCGCCATCGGCATCCGTGCCGCCGCCGAGCCCCAGCATCTGGGGACGGTAGACATCAAACGGATTGCTCGCAGACACGAAAGTGTGGTTCTCTCGCTCAGAGGTTGTGGTGTCGATAGCGATTGTCCGGCTGACAGCGCTGGGGGCGCCGCTGAAGTGAATGGTACCAATTCGGTACTCCCCAACGGGAAGGGAATCGGTCAGCGTGAAAATCATCCACTGGGTGAAGTCCAACTGATCGTTTACCTCACTGATGTCGTTTTCGTTGTATCCAAGAGTGTCCCGGTCGATCGACGTAATCTCCACCAGACCCTCGGGGTCGAAGTACTCCATGACCAGGCATGCCGACTTCCACCGGCGGTCGGCGTCAACCCAGATCTCGCCCTCCCAGGATGTTTCTCCCGCCGGGATTTCGAGGTTGCGGAGCTCCAGCGAGAAGTCAGCAGTAGCCGGAAACGGTCCTGTGTTTGCGGGATTGCAGTCGAGGGGATCATCGGGCACCATGAAGATGTGGTATATTAGCACGTTGGCATCATTGGCCGTGATACTCTCCCAGTCATCCACATCCGCCCCTTCAGGGTTCGGTAGCGGCGCGCCGGACAGGAATATGTAGTCGAGCAGGCGTGTGAGATCGGAAATATTGATCCTGCCTTCCGCATCGCCGTTAACATTGCCGCAGACGAACATTGCCAGGGAACCGAGTGGATTGATGAGACCGGCGCCGAGATCATCCTCGTGGCCTGTATTGACATCGCCGATGTCAATGGCCGATCCGACAATACTGGCCCGCAATTCATCCCAGGTGATATCCGGCAGCAGCGCTATCAACAGCGCCGCCTGGCCCGAAACAAACGGGGCGGCAAAACTGGTCCCCCCCCACCAGGCATATAGGCTGCCGAGGTAGGGGCTGTAGATTTCAGTGCCGGGCGCACAGACATCCACATGGTCACCGAAACTCGAGAAGTCGGCAAGGATGCTGTTGGAATCCACGGCTGCGACGCCCAGTGTATTGGGATCGCTGGCCGGATAGTGCGGCTCGTCGTTTTGCCCGTTGCCCGCCGCAGCCACAGTAAACACGCCGTTTTGGCGGGCATATAGTACGGCTTCGGCAATCGCGGCATGGTCATGCATAGTCACCATGCTGAGATTGATCACCCGGCAGCCGTCTGCTACCGCCTGCAGGATGGCTTCCGCCACAATGTAGCCATTGCTGGTACCGTCGACATCCGTCACCCGGTACCCGATCAGATCGGCCTCGGGCGCCAGGAGGTGAATCACGCCCGCCACGAACGTACCGTGACCGCTGTTGAGGCCACCGGCTTCATCAAATGCGTCACCATCGTCGTCGACATAGTCCCAGCCGCTGGCGGCCGTACCAGAAAAGGCAGTGTGAGTATAGTTGATCCCGCCATCGAGGACTGCCACCTTAACCCCGCCGCCGGTCGAGATAGCCTGGGCGGCAGTTATATTGAGATCGCCCGCCGCTTCCTGACCGAAAAAGTCACCAATGCCCATTTCGTCGGATATCGGCAGGCTGCTTTGCACCGTCTGGAGAGGATCGATGAAGTAGTTTGGATGGCAAAAGACCACCTCGGTCATACCTGAGACTTCCTGTGCCAGCGAATCCAGATCGCCGGGAATGGTCAGGTTGACCAGATATACATCAATCAACGGCAGATGCTGAGCCACCGTGGTTCCGTACCGGTTGTTGACCAGCTCAATAGCGTACCCATCGACCATCTGCACCACCAGTTCGCCATCGACAAAATACTCCGTGGCCTGTGCCGGCGTACCGATTGACACCAGGAGAGCAACAACTCCCAGCACCAGCAGTCGTGTTAACTTTGTGAAAGTCATATCGTCTCCCTCCTTATCCCGCACCAAAGACTGAAAAGGCAGCCCAGTCGTATGCGGACGGATATTTTTCTCTCACCTCGGTGGCGGCCAGGCGCACCGCATGAGCGACG
Organism: Candidatus Zixiibacteriota bacterium; assembly: GCA_018816665.1. Taxonomy (GTDB): domain Bacteria; phylum Zixibacteria; class MSB-5A5; order GN15; family FEB-12; genus JAHIVM01. The sequence goes on along the minus strand of JAHIVM010000071.1, from coordinate 2,720 downwards.
CTCTCACCGTCAAAAATTTTATCATAGAACAGGCTCATCCACAGCGCGGTCGATCGATCAGACACCGCCCAGTGGCTGCCCACAACATCTTTCGCTCCCATTTCCAGCAGGGATCGCACCAAACCGGTGGATTCCTCGCCAGGCAATACCGACTGGTGCCCGGTTCGGCACGCCGCCAGTGTTACCAGCCCCACTTTGCTGTTTTTGAGCCGGAAATCGGCCGCAAACAAAGGGCCGTCGGTCAGGATCAACGATGAATAAAACGGGTTGTCACTCCGCAGTTCGGCATGGCCGGTGTAATGCCAGATCCAGGCATCGCCGCTGCTGGGCCAGTCTTCTCTCAGACAGGGGTCATGCACGGTCGTAGCCGCCGAGGAACCGATCAGGTTCTGTACTTCGCGACGGCAATGCGGCAGACCATCGCGATCCCCCACAAACAAATGTATATCTTCTGATGTCACCTGCATTTCGATGGCGTGCAGATGATGACGGAGGCTTGGCGCCAGGATAAGATCATGGCGATCAGCCAGGGCCTCTCCCCCGTGGCGCAGGCCCTGCCAGGGCAGGTTCGACGTGGTCCCATCGGGCAGAACCAGAACCTCGGCCCGATCGCGTGCAATCTCCAACGGCGCCCACAGCCAGTCGCCGATGTCGCTCAGGACTTTGTGCTCGTCGTTGATGTCGAGTCCGCTTGAGCGACCGTTGCTCATCATGGCCCGGCCGAGCAGAATTCGCCAGCAACCCAGGTACTCGCGGGCCCGCCGACAACCATCGGGATACCGAGCAACATTCGTTTCCCCGCCACGATGGACGAACGCGAGAATGTCGCCGTGGATACTGTGGAACTGCACGATGGGACGACGGCGTGACAGGTCACTAAAACTGTCGATCAGGACTGCATTGTGGGACGAGTAACCGTCCTGCAGTCGCTGGACGTTGACCATTTCCCGGCGAACCAGCCGGCGATAGTGTTCCAGGGCGCGGGTGTTGCGAGGCGTCCCCGAGGACCGTCGACCGGCTTCATTATCGAGTCGTCCGGTCAGACTTGCCACCTGTTGGGCCAGCACGGCGAGACTTTCTTCAGCGCGTTGCCGCTCCTGTGGTGTCAGGGCACCCGCCGACCAACGTCCGGCGGTGCGGTGACGCTCCGCCCAGGCTGCCGCCTGATCGGGTTCCGAATCGACATGACTGTCTACCAGGCGGTGATACGGATCGCTGCGTCCGCTCAAGAATGCCGATCCGAGTTCCACCGGCGGCAACTTGGCTCGCACGGTGTCCAGAACTTCAACGGCCCGGCCCCAGTGCCGACGGGCCGAGGTCAGACGTCCGTTGTCGGCCGCCCGATCACCCAGACAGGTTTGCCACTGGGCATACAGATACGGCACGGTTTTGACCGCCTTATTGCGGGCGAGCCGTCGCAGGGTAGGGGCACCAACTGACCCTGCGGCCAGCAATTGCAGGTCGCACATGGCTTCCCACAACGGCAATTGCGCGCGGGCGAAGCCACGTCGGGCCACCTGTAACTCGTCCAGCGATGTTTCCGTGACGCCACCGCATACCACCGCATGCAATTGCAGCGCAGCAAGAAAACCGTGGTTGCGCTCCCGCCGGAAGCCATCGGCCGCCCGGGTGAGAGCGCGACGAGCATCGGCGTCTTTGCCCAGGGCGAATGACGCGCGGGCGTAGAAAAACGCCGCCTTGGCCGCCTCATAGTCAATGCCGAGTTTGTTTGCCTGTAGTTCCGATTGGCGGGCCAGACGACGCGCATCGCTGAACAGGTTAAGACTAAGAAACACTTCCGATCTGTCCAATCGGCATAACAGCGCTCCCTTGGGTTGTGAAGCGGCTTTATACGCGTCTTCGCAGTCACTGAGGCTTTTGAGCGCGCGATGGTACTCACCCTGCAGCATTTCCAGCCAGGCGAGTCCGTACCGGCATTCGTTGACATACAGGGGGTAGTCACGCTCCGCCAGCAGCTTTTCTGCTCGCTCGTATAATTCGCGGGCCTGATCCAGATCAAAAAGCTGAACCAGTGTATTGGCCTGGTTGTAATAGCACAATGCCAGTACAACCCGGTTGTTCTGTGTTTCCAGGACACCGGCGGCATGTGAGTATTGATCGTAAGCCTCGCGATGACGGTCCTGACGGTGAAGCAGATTGGCCAGATTGATTCGGGTTTTGGCCGCCTCAACCGCGTTGCCGTGTTGCTCAAATATCCTTATGGAGGCCCGGGCCCGCCGACCCGCCTCGCGGGGACGACCCAGATACATGTATACATCCGCGAGGATACGGTCGATCGCGGCACGATCATCGGGTCGCCGGATCATGAGGCGCCGTGCCTCGAGGTATGCTTCTTCTGCGGCCGAATACTTGCCACCAACGTGAAGGACCCACCCCAGGGCCCGCAGGGCGACGGACAGTGGGAACCGGGTGTCACGCCGGGAGAAGCGCACGAATTTGCGGGCCAGGGAAGCCGCCGCTGTCAATGACCGCTGGGCTTCCAACCGGACGATGCGATTGCACTCCGCCGCCAGATCGGCCGGTCGAGAACCGCCGGTGGTACCCGAACGCAGGAATCGATGTGCCGCTGTGCGCATCCTGTCAGCGTCACTTACCACGTAATGTCTCCACAGTCAATTTCCAGAGCCGGAGACAACAATTGTATTCGACGAGGCGGCCGTCGGGAAAACCAGAAATAGCAATCCTGCGCCCCGGTGACC
>JAHIVM010000070.1 GCA_018816665.1 Candidatus Zixiibacteriota bacterium | reverse complement strand
GTAATATACCTGTCGCTTTACGACTCATCGGCGAAGCTTCCCCTGCTGGACATGAACGTACTCATCAACTGTCAGCCGTACAGTATACAGAGGACGCCATTGAGCCCGGGTGGGTTCGAATACTTCCTCGTAGGTTCCCGGCGCCAGCGCAACGGTGTCAAGCAACGTTACGATAGCGTCGTTCCTGCGATCGAGCACCTCCAGGGTTACCAGCGCAGTATCCTGTTCGATTTCAAACACGATTGTCCGCTCCGTCGTGAACCGATCCAGCGACAGCGAACTGGTGTTTTCGCCCCTGACGTAAAAAGCGGTGACTGTTCCTCGTCGATCACCGCCGCAGGGGTTGGTCTTGAAGTAGTACTCGCCCGGTTCAACCAGCCGCCCGGAATCGTCCTTTTTGTCCCAGTACAGGTTGTAGTATCCGGGGGTCAAGGGCAGATTCAGGAAATTTCGCACCAGACGTCCCCGACCGTCGTATATGAGAACGATCATACGGCAGACGTTGTCCTGTTCCTGGGCCAGCCAGATACGGGTCCGCTCGGCCTCAGCGGAATCCACCGGCTGGACGGACAGATCCTTCCAGTCATTGCGGTCATGGGAACGCTGGGCCTGTGCCCCGGACGGCACTATGGCGGCCGACACGAAATAGAAAAGAATTAGCAGGCAGTATCTCATAGGTACTAGTTTGTACCCCCGAAACGGGGAATTCAAGCGAAAAATCGGGCAATCCGGTTACTCTTTATAAGTTGACACACTTGTCCGGGTAAACGAAATTGTAAGTATGTTGTCGGGCAGGCAACCAGGGTAAGAACAGTTCAGTCGGGAGATGAAGGTATGAAACGCTGCAACCTTTTGGTTTGGAGTGTGACCGGCATCGTGAGTGTTCTGGCCCTGCTCACGTTGGCTGTGCCACTGAATGGCGCCGGGAAGTCCGTGGATCGCGGTCCCGCCGTGGCGGACATGGACACCTACATAGATGCCAATGCCCTGTTGATGTTTGTCGAAAACACAGGCCTCTACGGCCGCGACCGGGCCAACGTGTTCAATTACGACTACGGTACGTTTTACCCCTACACGGGCACGGCCAACATAATCAACGGAACCAACACAAGCTCCCCGCTTTATTCGGCCGGCTTGTGGCTGGGTGGGCGAGTCGGCGGCGAGGTTCGGGTGACGGTTGCGGACTACTCCAGCGAGTACACGCCCGGCCCCATGACGGGGGGCACGTTTGATCCGACCTCAATGACAAACCCGACTTATCGCGTGTACCATCTGTACGCCGACAGCCTGGCCGGATCGCCAAATCAGGACTATCTGGACTGGCCGACGGCGCAGGGGGCGCCGGTCGACGGTCTCGGGAGTCCCCTTCTTATCGGTGAACAGATGCTGTGGTCCGTGTTTAACGACGCCGACACGGCGCTACACACCAACCATCCCGGCAGCACCGACCCGCTTGGTGTCGAGATACAGCAGTGGGTCTGGGCCGAGGACGTCTCTGATATGTCCTACCAGCGAGTCATCCATATCCTGTACAAGCTCTACAACAAAGGCACCAATGTCATCGACAGCATGTATCTCGGCCTGTGGTTCGATCCGGATCTCGGTAACGCCCAGGATGACCGATCCGGCTGTGATCCGGCCTCGTCACAGTTCTTCTGCTACAACGGTGACAACGATGATCAGCAATACGGCACCCAGCCGCCGGCGATAGGCTGTCGTATTCTGGCCGGGCCGGTAGTGGCGTCGACCGGCGACACCGCGCGGTTCGGTTTGCAGACCCTACCGGAGTATCGCAATATGGAGATGACAGCGTTCATAGCCGAACCGACCGGGGGCGATCCCGACACCGCTGTAAAATCCTACAACCTGATGCACGGTCTGCCACAGGACGGAATCGCTCCGCCCGGTTGGGACCCGTTCATGTACGACGGCGACCCGGTCACGGGTACCGGCGAGTTAGTCTCATTTGACACGGATCTGTACATGATGGGATCATGCGGCCCGTTCCAGTTCACTCCCGGCGATAGTCAGCAGATTCTCATCCGCCTGGCCGTCGGGCACTCCGGCGACCGCCTGACTTCCATAACGGCTTTGCGAAACACGCTGGCCCTGCCGATTGAGCTGCCCACCGAGGCACCGTCGGACGATCCGGTGCTGTTGCCCTCTGCCGTGATCCTGTCCCAAAACTATCCTAACCCGTTTAACCCGACGACTACGATCGCCTACGATCTGGTGCGACGTTCGACCGTCAATCTCACCATCTACAATGTGCTCGGGCAGGAAGTGGCCGTGCTCGACGACGGCGTTCGCGGACCGGGGCATCACGTCGTTGAGTGGAATGGCAAGGATAGACACGGCAACACGGCCGCCTCGGGCGTGTATTTCTACCGCCTTACGGCGGGCGATGAAACGGTCACGCGGAAAATGCTTCTGCTGAGATAAGTATCGCGGAGCAGGCGCTCGCTCAGGGCTTGCAGTTGCGGCACGGGGACAGGCCTTCGGCGAGGCCTTCCTCGCGCGTCAGGTACCTTATCACCCGATCCGGCGGCAGGTCCCGGACGGAATTGCATTCGGGTCGGTGAAGTCGCAGGGATCCTTTCCGGGCCAGGTAATAGTCCTCGGGTTCGCGGGTCAGATTCCACAGGCCGACCCGACGGGTCATGGCGGTTCGTTGAGCGGCCAGCATCGGGGCGGTCAACTCACGATTGAGTTCGGCCGCTTTCATCAGGTACAGGTAAGCCAGCCCCGAGTCCAGCATCATACGATTCACAAACAACGTATCGATAAACAGGTAACCCAGCAGTCGGCCGTACTTATCGCGCCGTTGTTCTGCGAATTCAATACGGACCTGTTGGTTCAGGGCCACTCGGCTGAGCAAGGCAGTCGCTTCAGTGTATAGCGGTTCCCCATGTTCGGGGGTGTCAATCGACAACAGTCTGAGGCGGTCCCCCCCCTGGAGTTCGACCGTATCGCCGTCGATGACCTTCACCACCACAAACCGGTCCCCGGGGCGCC
>JAHIVM010000069.1 GCA_018816665.1 Candidatus Zixiibacteriota bacterium | reverse complement strand
GGGCGAAATTCCAGGGTTTCATGCGGCGTACGATCGCTTTCAGTTCGAGCCGGTTGCGACTGACCGATACGGCAAGGATCAGCGACATACTGACCGCGATCAGCGTCGCGGCGGCCCCCAGGGACAACGTCCGTTTGAGTGTGAAGTCCAGCATCGGCGCGACCAGGATAATGCTGAAGGGCAGCAGCAATCCACCCCAGGAGAAATCCTCCGTGTGATGATGACTACCGTGTACCCGACGCAGGAAGAAGAGGTACCCGAGCGCGAGTGCCACGGCAAAACCGGGCAATACGTACAGAATCGCCCGGTACATATCCAATCCGGCAATCTGCGAGAGCACGATCAGGGCCGAGTTGAGGGGATACACGAGAAGGAAGAGATGCCGAAACCAGTTGTTGATGACGGCCTTAAGATCGTCGGGTACTCCCTCACCGCCCTTCTGCAGAATGGGGGCGGACAACAATGCTCCACCCGGCATGGGCAGAAGCCCCATCAGGGCGGCAGAAAAAGGCAGCAGGTAGCGTTTGCGAAGCCTGACATTGCTTACCAGGCTGTCGACCTGTCCACTGTCCAGCATCACACCGCCCAGAACGGGGATTACTCCCATTGCAAGGGCCAGCATGATGATCTCCGGATCTGTGAAAGTATACACAATGCGGCCCCAGAGGACGTCGAACGGCAAAACGATCAGCCCGAGTACCACGCCGCCGGATATCAAACCGACCGCGAGATTCTTGCGTGAGATGACCAGTATAGCGGCCAACGAGACGACAAAGCCTGTCCAGGTGAGTAGCATAACAATCCGATTGATACCACTGTTTACGGCTAAAAGCAAGGGGTGGGCCACCGTCACTGCCGGCCGGGCTGCACAATTGTTGCTCGTTCTCATCCTCGATGGTATGCTGAGACAGCATCGCTGGTTTCCGCAGACTCCGAAAGGACGGCCGTCATGCTCCGACGATTGTTCCAGAAGTACACTCGGTGGCGAGTCCCGGACTGGGATTGGATACAGGTAGAGGTTACCACTCGCTGCAACGCCCGGTGCGGTTACTGCCCGCATACGGCGCAGGCTGAGAAGCAGACTGATACTGATATGCCTCTCAGTGTGTTTGATCGGTTGCTGCCGGAGCTTTCTCAGGCGGGGTTGGTCTATCTGCAGGGCTGGGGCGAACCGCTGTTGCATCCCGATCTCTCTGTCATGATCCGGAGCACCCGGGCATCGGGGTCTTCCGTTGGCCTGACAACCAACGGGTTGTTACTGGATGACCGCGTCGCCGACAATCTCGTTGCCCTGCAAACCGACATCGTGGCCCTGTCGCTGGCCGGATTGGGTGCCGGGAACGATTTGCGGCGCTGCGGCGTGACGTTTGAACAGGTAGTGAACGCCGCGAGAAGTCTCGCTCGGGCCAAACAAAAAGCCGGTTCATCGCGACCCGCCGTACACATCGCGTTCCTGCTCATGCGGTCTGACCTGGCCGAAATCGCCCGAATGCCGGAGTTGCTGGAAGGATTGGGCGTGGACCAGATTGTTGTTTCGACCCTCGACTACCCCGCCCATCCGGCCCTGGATCATGAAGTTATCCGGCCGAGGGACATCGCCGAATACGCCCGGACAGGTGAGGAACTGGAGTGCGCCGCGAAACTTGCAGAGTCGCACGGCATGCAGTTGTTGTTCCATCTGACGCACCCGGAGCGGCAGTATTCCGTTTGCACGGAAAACATTCTGCGATCCATGTATGTCACGGCTGGCGGTGATGTCTCCCCATGTGTGTTCATGGCGCTGGGCGTCCCCGGTCCCGCCGGGCGGAACATCGCACCCCTGATATTCGGCAATGTCCGGGATTCGGCGCTGGCTGAGATCTGGGATTCCGAGCCCTATCGGGCGTTTCGCGAGTCGTTCGCCTCGAGGCAGTTCTTTCCCCAGTGCCGGATCTGCCCCAAACTGCGACAGCAATGATCTCTGACACAAAAAAGCCCGATCCCTCAGGTGGACCGGGCTTTGTCACACAAATACCCAGTGTTGACTATTTGTTGCCCAACGGAATGTGGACGCCCGCCGTGACCTGCAGCAGCTCAAACATGTCGTCGGCCATGACGAGGTGAATGCGCGGAGACACAAACAGGCCAATGGTCGGTGAAACCATCTTGCGCCACACAACGCCGCCATTAAATCCGATTTCGGAGCTGCCGTAGTCGTAAATGCCCAGACCGGCGGTCAGGAAAAGCGCCTGCTCATCGGAATAGTTGAGAGCATACAGCATGGAGCCGATGAAATTCAGCTTCATTTCGGAATCAGAATAGGATTCACCTGCAAAAGAGACACCGCCGATATCAAAGGGTGCAACTTCCACATCAAAGCTGTAGTTCTGCATCATCAACTCACCACCGAGCATGATCTTCTCGGTGAGACCGAAATGGAATGAACCGCCGAAAGCGATGCCGGCGTCTGAAGAATACGAGGAACCGGCAAAATCGTAATCGTCAAAAGCGTCGCCCATACCGATTGAATAACCAAGGTAGCCGGAGGCCAGCATTTTGCCCTTGAGTCCCGGATCCTGCGCCAAAACGCCCGATGCCAGCATCAGACACAGTCCCAATGTGATAATAGTAACTTTCTTCATGTCCCTTTTTCTCCTGGGTGTAGGTAGTTCGTTTGGTCAGTGCTTTCCTGCAGACGGAGGTGCCCACCGGGAAGTTGGTTAGTCGACCCCAAGCGGGCAAACACCTCTCACACAAATAACTCTGGACAGATTAGACGCTCATGAGCGGGTCGTCAACAAAGATTATCCGGGAATGCGACAATTTTGCACCCCTGATGCGATAAAAATTGTCGCTATTTAGCCTCCCTGGCAAGGTCAAATTTGGCAAAGCAACTCGGCGCGCAGCCAGCTATAGCCATCGGCATCATCCCGGTAGTAGTCGCCGGGCACAAATCCCTCCCAGAGAAAATGCCCGGTAAGACGGTCGTTGATACGATAGCCCAGCTTCCCGATAACCAGATTGCCCCGGGTTTCCCCTCCGCAAACGGTGGAATCGGGGTAGGTCAGGGTTGACCGTACGGAAGCCATCAAGTGATGGTACGAAAGGCTGAAATCGAGTCCGGGAGCCGGACTGCAGGCCAAAACGCCATACAGGGAGGCCAGGTTTGACCAGTAAGCGACTCCGTCCTCGCGAAGTTGCGTATAGATATAGGACTCGCTCCACTTAGGCCAGCGACCGAATAGCGGATCCCAGGCCTCGTTCTCCTGAGTCTCAGGATCGTCGCCTCCGAGATAGATGGCTCCGATAGTAACCGTCTGTGGC
>JAHIVM010000068.1 GCA_018816665.1 Candidatus Zixiibacteriota bacterium | reverse complement strand
CGGCGAACACCATCAGTTTTTTGTAATCCCCGGGTTGCAGCTCGCGCAACCGACGAATGTAGTCCAGAACCAGGGCCAGAAACACCGTCAACACTAACGCCACCACACCGGTACTCATCACAATAATAGAACGCTGCGGCTTGCTCCGGAGATCCGGCGGAACGGGCCAATCCAGTACCGTTATCGCCGGAAGATTCTCCTGTTCATGTATACGGGCCCGCTCAAACATGTCGAGCAGCGATTCGTACAGCGCCTCGTGTACCTTCACCCGGCTGTACAGAGACTCATATTGACCTCGAAGACCCGGTACGGAAGCCACCGGCAGCGAGAAAAAAGAGCTGTCGGATCCACCCCATTCGAGAGCATCGAGCTGCTTCTGGACCAGATCCCGTCGCCGCATTTTTTCGATCAGCTCGGGATTATCCGCCGCCAACACAGGCGAGAGCATTTCGATCTCCAGGTTGTAGTTGGCAATACGCACCTTCAGAGCCGATGCCTGATCTATGGCCAGGCGCGTTTGCTCATCAAAATCGATTGTGCGGTATTTCAACTGAAATGATTCCAGAGCCCCGCGCGCCGAATCCAGTTGACTCCGCACTTCGGCCAGTCGGTTTTCGATAAACTCCCGCTTGTCTCGAGCCGAACTGGTCAGTAACTCCTCGCTTAAATGAATCAACTCTTCCACATAGGCGCGGGCCAGATCCGAGGCGGCCTGCGGGTCACGCGCCAGGGCGGAAATCTTCAACAACCCTTCATCGGTAACCCGAAAATCAGTGTGATCTTCAAGCAGGGCGTACACCTGTGACGCCCGATCAACTTCATACGTCGCGACCAGATCCAGTCGGGCGATGATCCGATCCGACATGCGCCGACTCCGCAATATCCGGGCGTACACGTCGTGCGGCGTAATCATGCCGGGGAAACGCGGATCGCCGGTCAATGATGTTACCTGGGCCATTTGCGCCAGCCCCATGGAACTACCGTCCTGCGACGGCAACACGAGTGCATCGGCCTGATACCACGCCGGCAACATCAGCGAGACAACCACCGCGGCCACAACCGCCAACAGAGTCAGACCAACGATCAGCCCTCGATGCCGGCCGAGGGCCTCGAGAAATACCCAGATATTCGCCTGCTGTTCGGTACTCATTGATCAGACTCCTGTCGTCCCACAGCTATTTCGTCGCCGTCCATAACCATCCCCGCCCCAAGCGTTTCTGTTGTCGTACCCACTACCCGGTCGGTCAGCATGAACACGGCTTCCTCCTGAGGCACCGTGATTCCGCCTGCCATCTTCACGTACCGCTCAATCGTCCGGCCGCTGACGAAGGGGTACACGCCCGGTCGGCCGACCTTGCCGGAGATCACAACATACCCCACCAGTACCGGTACATAGATGGAATCACCCGGTCGGAGTACTGCACTAAGGGCCTCGTCATCAGCGAGCAATAACGGATATCGATTGGGAAGACGGTTTCCCACCGCATCGGGCTCAGCCAGGCGGAAGACCGCAATGCGCCGGTTGTTTGCCTTGTCGGTTGTGCCTCCGGCCTCCCGAACCAGTCCGGCCAGAGTCATGCCGGACCGGTACTCAAACCGGCCGCCGCTCTGCACGGCTCCGGATATTGCCACCTCACCGGTTGCGGCATTGGCGGCTCTCGGAACAACAATCACGTCCCCCGGAACCAGCGCGGACTGGGCATGAAGGTCACGGCCCGGATCGTTGGCCAGGCGGGCTCGGCCTGTATCGCCTTCTGGTCGGGATCCACCCGCCAGGGCAACAAGAAGAGTCAGATCGTCGCCCGGCGACAACTCGATTACCCGTGGATCGTGAACTTCCCCCACCAGCCTCACGGTGGAATCGGAGCGGGCCGGGACATGAATCAGCCGGCCGGCGTACAGGTACGGGTCCGCTTCGGCATGTCCGAGATACTCGGCCATCTCAAGGTCTACGTCCAGTGTTCTGGGGCCGCCGGAGAAGGTAATATGACGGCGCGATCCGCTCGCCGCGATGCCACCTGCCGAATCGATAATGTCCCGAACCGTTTGTGACGTGTACCCGAGATATCGGCCCGGACGGACAACGTGTCCCGTGACGGTGATTGACACCGGATACACCTTGCCTACGGAAACGGCAATGTCGTCGGCCTGGTACAATCGTCGCAGCGGTTCCACGAGCATCGCTCTGACCTGCGCCAGACTGCGGCCGGAAACGTCAAAGACCCCAAGGCTGCGATCGATTATCTTCCCTTCGGCATTGACCTCCAGGTTCAGGGACCCAAGCCGCGTATTCAAAAAAACAACTTCCAGCGATTCTCCCGGCCGAATCAGGTACAGCTCACCGTCAATTGGTTTGTCAAAATAGGCTACTACCCAGGATCTGTGCAACGAATCCGCACCTGCCGCTGACTGGGCGCAAATGTCTCCCATCGGCAGAAGCGATACCGCGAGTACAGCCACCAGGCAGCTACTTACTGAAGCTTTCAAATTCACTATCCCTCAACACGTTACAACACTGCGAAAAAATAGCCGATCACCGATAAGATGTCAACGTTTATGACATCTCACGATCCACCGCCACAAACCCGGTCAAACAGCCTCAGTCCTCCAGCCGGACTGCCGATACCAAGTAAAGGAGAATGAACGTCTCGGTTCCCGGCCGGTTGGTTGTTGCTACGGGCACCGCGACGGTCGGTCAAAGCCCCGGGGCAGTCCGGGGCACAATCGGGACAACGGGAATTGCCACCGGCCGGGCCGGTGAGCACGGGAACGGACGCTGTCGAACGCGACCCTGAAAACATGAAGCAATCGCCAGAACAAGAAATCACTCGGCCGGCAATCACTGAGAGCGAATCCTCCGATGCGCACGACACCACCGGGCATGTCCGGATAAGTGTCGAACCGGACCCTCCCGTCCGCATGCTGCTGAGCTTCGAGGATCTCTTCGATCTGGACCAGGTTCAGGAATTGCAGGATGCTCTGGCCGGGGCCACCGGCGTGGCGTCCGTGATTACCACACCCGATGGTGTGCCCATCACCCGACCGTCGAACTTCCGTCGCATCTGCGGCCATGACAACCTCACCGCCCGGGAGCTACGCGACCGCTGCTTCCGCATGGCCGGACAGGCGTGTCTGGGCGATACGGCTTCGCCGGAACCGCGATCCTGCACCCGCTGCGGGCTCTGGCACGGCGGAACACGCATCTATGTCGACGGGCATCACATGGCTAATTGGATCCTCTGTCAGATCCGGGGTGCCGATGTCGATCCTGACCAGTTCAGACACTGGGCAATCAGCAACGGATGCAGCAACGCCGAGGTTCAGGTTGCCATCAATGAAGTCCCCGTCATGACCCCGGAGCAGTACCGACTGGCCTGCCGCGCCCTGGAGCTGTTTGCCTCCCAGATATCTCACGAAGCCTTCCAGAATCTGCAACAGAGACTGCTGCTGGAAGAAAGACAGCGTTTTCAGGAAGCCATCTCCCGCATCATCACCAACAGCTCTTCCAGTGTCGGCAGCGATTTCCTGTGTGATATGGTGAGGCAGCTCTCCCTGGCCCTGGAGGCGGACTGCACAATCATTGGCGAGTTGCCGTCGGGCGATAGCGATGAGATAGCGACCCTGGCTGTCTGTGCCGACGGTGAAATAGTCGACAACCTGACATACAATCTGGCGGGCACCCCCTGTGAAAACATCAAGGGAAAAACGGCCTGTTCCTGCCCGCGCAACGTTGCCGGACTATTTCCGGAAGACCGGATGCTGTCGGATATGGGTATGGAAGCCTTTGTGGGCGTTCCCCTTATCGGCCGCAGTTGTGAGCCTGTCGGTATCGTAATTGCCCTGTTCCGCAAGCCGCAGACCGATATTGGCTTCTCTGAGTCCATCCTGCAAATGTTCTCCACCCGCATCGCCTCCGAGGTTGAGCGACAGCGCGCCGAGCAATCGGTGATCGAAAGCCGTCTAAGATACAAGGTCCTGATCGACTCTGCGCACGATGCCATTTTCACGATGGTGGGAGATCGGTTCACTGACTGCAATCCAAAAACACTGGAAATGTTTGGCGTCAGCCGCGAGGAAATCATCGGCGCCACGCCAGTCAAGTTCTCTCCGGAGTTCCAGCCCGACGGTTCCCGGTCAGTGGACGCCGCCCGGGCTCGGATCGCCGCCGCGTCCGACGGTACTCCGCAGCTGTTTGAATGGCAGCACCGTCGATCCGACGGCACATTGTTTGATACCGAGGTTTCGTTCAGCCAGTTGTTCATCGACAACGCGCCGCTCATGCTGGCCATCGTACGGGACATCAGCGCTCGCAAACAAGCGGAACGAGCGCACCAGGCCAGATTGGAAAGGGTTGAACTGCAGCAACTCCTCACGGTCGAACTGGCTACCAGCGAGGCCGTGGCGGAGGGCAAGTTCGCCGAGGTGGCGGAAGCGGTATGCGACACCGTGTCGAGCACTCTTGAGGTCGATCGGGTCGGAATATGGCTTGTCGACGCCGACGAAACGGTCTTCCACAGCGTGGGCATATACGATCGTCACCACCAGAGTTACAAAACAGGTGAAAGTCTTCCCATAGCCGGCTACCCGGAGTACTTCCTCTCCTTGAGATCCGAAAAGGTATTGGCGGTTTCCGACGCTCGGTCCGACCTGCGCACCATCGAATTTCTGGACAACTACCTGATTCCGAATGAAGTGACATCGCTTCTCGACGCTCCTATCCGCCTCCACGGCAAAGTAGTTGGAGTCGTATGTCACGAGCATTGCGGCCCTCCCCGTCAATGGCACGACGATGAGATAGCTTTTGCCGGAATGGTCGCCGATCAACTGGCCCAAACGCTCATCAACGCCGAACGGAAACGAATCGAGGCTGATCGGCTGGATCATATTCGCCTGCTGGAGTCATTGGAGAGCATTGATCGCTCTATCCGGGAAGCCCGGGGTGCCGAGGATGTCCTGCAGCGGACGCTCGAACAGGTCCTCGGCATTTTCGACTGCGACCGAGCCTGGCTGCTGCACCCCTGCAGCCCTTCGACGGATGAATTGACTGTCCCGGTCGAGGCCTTCCGGCCCGAATTCTCCGGTGTCAGGGCGCATTATCAACAAACACCGGTCGACCGTGACACCCGACGACTCTGCCAGGCCGTGCTCAACACCACTGAGGCCGTTGTCATCCCCGAATCCGACGGTGACGCGGTGCCCGCCGAGCTGTTCCGTCGCCTGTCGGTGCGTTCCCTCATGGGAATTGCCATTCGTCCAAAAAAAGGTGAACCCTGGGCACTGGGCATACATCACTGCTCACAAAAGCGGATGTGGTCCGACCATGAACGGGTCCTGTTCCGCGAAATAGGCCGTCGCCTTACCGATGCACTGAATACCTATCTCTACCTGAAAGATCTGCAGCAGAGCGAGCAGCGTTATCGCCAGCTGGTGGAAACAATGCGGGACGGTCTGGCGACAATCAACCAGGACGGCGAGTTCACTTACCTCAATCCCCAGATAGAGAAGATCCTCGGGTACTCAGCCGAGGAATTGATCGGCACCAGTATCCTGGGATATCTGGATGAGGACAACCGCCGGATTCTTCGCGAGCAGATGGCCGTCGGGCAGGAGGACGGACAGGAATCGTACGAACTTGTGTGGACCAAACGCGACGGCAGCAACGTGCAAACTCTGATGTCCCCTCAGGCGCTGTTCAATGCCGACGGCATGCCTGCAGGCAGCTTCTCCATAATCTCCGATATCTCTCACTTGAGGCGGGCCGAAAGTGCTCTGCTGGAGAGCGAGGCCCGTTTCCGTCGGATGGCCGACAGCGCCCTGGATATGATTTTTCGCATGGCGGTGCCGTCCGGCCACTACGAGTATGTAAGTCCGGCCGTAACGAGCATTACCGGCTACTCTCCTCAAGACTTGTACCATACACCGCGATTGATCCACAAAATCATCCATCCCAGGTGGCGCAAGTTCTTCCGGGGAGAATGGGAGCAACTGCTCAAAGGCGACATGCCCCCCTCCTATGAGTTCCAGATCATCCACAAGTCGGGAGAAGAACGGTGGCTCCACCAGCGCAACGTGCTGATCCTCGACGATCAGGGACAGCCGGTCGCAATCGAGGGCATTGTCACCGATATCAGCACCCGCAAGGACGCAGAAATGCGACTTAAGGAACGGGAGGCCCTGCTGCAGAGCATCTTCCGCTCCGCGCCGATAGGTATTGGTCTGGTGTACAATCGAAATCTGGGCTGGATCAACGATCGTCTGCGCGAGATAACCGGGTACTCGCGCGAGGAACTGGTCGGTCAGAACGCCCGAATGCTATATCCCTCCCAGGAGGAATACGAGAGAGTCGGACGCGACAAATATGACCAGATAGCCAAAAACGGCAGAGGCACGGTCGAAACCGTGTGGCGGCGCAAAGACGGGGCTGAAATCCAGGTGCTGCTGAGTTCCACTCCGCTCGACGCGACCGATCTGACGCACGGCGTTACCTTCACCGCCCTCGACATAACCGAACGGAAACAGGCCGAGGAAGAAATCTGCCGGCTCAATGAGGAACTTGAACAGCGGGTCCGGCGTCGCACCGCCGAACTGCAGAATGCCGTACAGGAACTGGAAAGCTTCAGCTACTCCGTCTCCCATGACCTGAGAGCGCCGGTGCGGGCCATCGACGGGTTCTGCCAGGCCCTCACCCAGGATTGCGGTCCGCAATTGTCTGAGACCGGGCTCGACTACCTGGGCCGGGTTCATCGGGCAGTTGGCAAAATGGACACACTCATTAACGACCTGCTTATGCTCTCTCGCATCACCCGCCGAGAGATTGCCCGGGAGCCAGTCGATCTGAGCCGGGTTGTTGTCGCAACTGTTGCGGATTTGCAGGGCGAAAATCCTGGGCGCGGGATAGAGCTCAAATGCCCCGATGATATCTGCGCCGATTGTGATCCTCACCTTATCCGTATCGCGTTTGAGAATATGCTGTCCAACGCTCTGAAATACACCGGCCATGTCGACCATCCCGTGATAGAGTTTGGAGAAACGATGACTGCGGGGATCAGGACCTACTTTGTGCGGGACAATGGCGCCGGTTTTGACATGGCTTACAGCGACCGGCTGTTTGCACCGTTCCAGAGGCTCCACGCGGAGAGAGACTACCCTGGCAGCGGCGTGGGACTTTCCATTGTCAGTCGTATCGTCAACAAGCACGGTGGTCGAATCTGGGCCGACGGAACCCCGGGTGAAGGAGCGTCATTCTACTTCACCCTCGAACCCGCGTCGACAAATCCTTCCTGAGTCCGCGCCGGGCCGGTTAATCCACCTTACTGAGATCCGCAGCGGGGATATCGTCGGTTGACTCCCGGCTTTTGCTGTTGTACCGAACTGCGGCTTTCACAAAATCCCGGAACAGCGGATGCGGCGCCGTGAGCCGGGACTTCAATTCCGGATGGAACTGCACCGACACAAACCACGGATGATCGGGTACTTCCACCATCTCAACCAGCCGGCCGTCCGGCGACATACCCGACAGCACCAGGCCGTTTTCGGTAAGCATGTCGCGATAGGCATTGTTCAGCTCATAGCGGTGACGGTGCCGCTCCGAAATCTCATCGGTTCCGTAGGCCTCGTAGGACCGCGTACCTTCCTGCACCATACAGG
>JAHIVM010000067.1 GCA_018816665.1 Candidatus Zixiibacteriota bacterium | reverse complement strand
GTGGTGAACAGCACGCTGTCGCCCTGCGGGAACCAGCCGGAACCGAAGTCATCGGCGGTATGGTACGTCAACTGGCGAACCTCGCCGCCCTCGGCGGGCATGATGAACACATCGTAGTTGTTGTGCCGTCGCGACGAAAACAACAGCCACTTCCCGTCCGGCGAGTACTGCGGTCGTACATCCTCGGCCTCGTGCACGGTGAGCCGTGTGGCCCGACCGCCTTCTGACGGAACGGTCCACAGGTCCCCCTGGTACGTGAAGGCGATAGTACCGCCGTCGGGAGAGAGCGCCGGATAGCGCGCATAGAGGACATCGGCGGCGAAAGGACCCGAAACAGTTATCAGTGTTACGAAAAGCAGGATGGATAGTGGGATGGCAGACTTCCTCACGAGGCACACTCCGTTCACAAAAGTGCTTGGGCAATCGACTCAATCGACTACCACAAACTAAGCAGTACGGGAGGGAAATCAACAGGAAAGGGGAAGATTACCGGAGTTATCCGGGGCGCAGCCGGATGCGTCCCGGCCGGGCGTGCCAACGCCGGGCGGCTTATGCCTTGAAGCGATAGCCGACGCCGCGGACGGTTTCAATGAGCTGGCCGTAATCACCCAGCTTTTTGCGCAAGCTGGCGATATGCACATCGACCGAGCGATCGGTCACAATGGTATCATGGCCCCGAACACCGTCCACAATTTGATAGCGGCTGAACACCCATCCGGGTGCCCGCGCGAGCACCAGCAGAATTCGAAACTCCGTGAAGGAAAGCTCAATGGGCTGGCCGCCGGCCAGTACCTCGTGACGGCCGGGATGAATCTGCAGACCGTGGACATCCAGAGGCGACTGCTCGCCTACTTTCTGCGCGGCCTTGCGACGCAGGAGCGCTCGTATACGAGCGATGAGCACGCGCGGGCTGAAGGGCTTGGTCAGATAGTCATCGGCACCGATTTCAAGACCCGCCACGACATCGGATTCCTCGCTCCGGGCCGTGACCATAATGATCGGAATATGGCTGGACGTCGTGTCGGCCTTCAAAGCACGACAGACTTCCAGACCGTCGATCTCCGGAATGAGTACGTCAAGCACGATAATGTGGGGTGGGTGCCGGCGGACCAAATCAAGTGCTTCACGACCGTTGGAGGCGCACTGTACGCGGTACCCTTCTCGGCTGAGGTTGAATTTCATCAACTCCTGAAGGTCCTGCTCGTCTTCCACGACCAGCACGTTTTCTTTGACCGGCCGGGCCGGCCGAGGTGTTACTTCCTGGTTTTTCACGCAGATATCGTACCGAATCCATGTTAGCAGCGTGTTAGGCTTCCTTTAGAATTCGGTTAAGTGTTGCCCCATGACGGATATCGCCGGTGTGTTCGGACATCACCGGACGTTCTTTTCGGCAATTAATGTAACATTAACAATCTCCACATGCAGGTCAAACACAGGCAGGATACCCTCGCTCCAGAACGGAAGACAACAGACAAAGCAACAACGTACACAGATTGTATTCAGGAGGAGAAGGATGAACCTCTCACGGGGAAACCGAGGAACTGTCCCCCCCCACTATATGGCGGCCCCGGGGCGACAATACATTACGAGTCTCGCGATAATGCTGATGCTTGCCTTGTGTTCGCTGAACGTAACGGCGAGCGAGTTCGGTGTGGTAACCGGCACGCTGACCGATGCCGCCACCGGCGAGGCTCTGATCGGCGTTAGTGTATACCTTGAAGGTACTTCCCTGGGCGCCATTTCAGATATCGACGGTTCCTACACTATTAAGAAGATCATCCCCGGCACGTATTCACTGCGCGCCCAATTGGTCGGGTATTCTCCCGTAACCGTCACTGGCATAACGGTTAAGGCCGATGAGGACACCGATCTCAACTTCCAGCTCTCTGTCAAAACAGAAGCTCTGATGAACACGATCACGGTTACTGCCCGGGCAATGCAGAATACCGAGGCCTCCATGCTGAAGCACCGGCAGGCATCAAAATCCGTGACGGACGCCGTCAGTTCCGAACAGATATCACGTTCCGGCAGCGGTGATGCCGCTGAAGCCGTCAAAAGCGTGGTTGGCGCCTCGGTGGTCGGCGGCAAATACGTGTTCGTCCGCGGATTGGGCGACCGCTACAGCAACACTCAGCTTAACGGCGCGCCGTTGCCAAGTGCCGATCCGGACAAGCAGTCGGTCCAGATGGATTTGATTCCTTCCAGTCTTCTGGACAACATTGTCGTGCAGAAAACGTTTACACCCGACAAGCCGGGCAACTTCGCCGGTGGTTCGATCAATCTCGGTACCAAGGATTACCCGGACAAACGTTCGCTAATATTCTCAACCTCGACGGGCTACAATTCAGAGACGACGTTTCAGAGTGATTTCCTGACGCACAATCCCAGTTCCCGTGACTGGCTGGGGTATAATGGCGGCAGTTACGACGTTCCGCAGGTCATCACCGGGAACCCTGACCTTCAGGAGCTGGTCCCGGAGAACCGCACTTTCATTACGGTCCGCGGCGCCTACCCCGACTCGGTAGCATATTATGAACCCATCCTGAGCTACATGGATGAATCGGCCGAATCATGGAATTCGGAGATGAGTCCGAAGACCCGCGACGTGCCCCTGAATCAGAGTCACTCGATCGCTTACGGCGACAAACTCAATCTGTTTGATCGCCCCCTGGGCGTGGTAGCAAGTCTCTCTTACAGCCGCAAGTTCTCTTCGCGTGACGGCTTTCAGGGCCAATACAGTCGTACAACCAATACGAATCCGTCCTTGACGCCGCTGTATGAATTCAGTGACTCGCGCGGTGTCGAAGAAGTCCTTTGGGGCGGGCTCGGGACGATTGTGTACGGCATTCACCGTAATCACAAGCTCTCTTACACGTTCATGCACAATCGCAACGGCGAGTCCGACAATCGCAGTCTCGAAGGTCCCTGGCAGGAGTACTCGGATGACGGTGTCGTGACGCGCAACTTCGTTCTGGGTTACACGGAACGGAAACTGACATCGCAGCAGTTCGCCGGAAATCACTCCTTCTTCAAAGATCACATCCGGGCCGAATGGAAAGCCTCGTTCTCATCGACCTCACAGAACGACCCTGATCTGCGCTTTTTCACCGACGAGGTAGGTCCGGCATATCAGCTGATGGAGGATCCGGACAGCGGCGACATTATCAAAGTGTTTTTTCCGGACAGCTTCCAGTACGTTATTCAGACCAATCGCTATCGCGCACCGCAGCGCCTGTGGCGGACCCTGGACGAAGACAACCGGGACATCTCTCTCGATCTGACCGTTCCCCTGGGCACACACAGCAAATTCAAGACAGGTGGTGCCTTCCTGAAGGTCAACAGAAACAGCACTGAGACCATGTTCCAGTATGTCACTACGGTAGACTCATACTACAAGCAGTTTAATGGCGACGTTGACGCATACGCATCACAGCTCGGTTTTGACTCCGTACACGCATATCTGCCGCCGAATGCCACTGACAGCAATTACCAGTACTTCTTCAGCAACCTGCTCTCGGAGCGATCCGAAGATCGCAACCAGTACGACGGGTATCAGAAGGTATTTGGTATCTACGGTATGATCGAGTTGCCGCTGAGTTCCCGCCTGGCATTTGTGGGCGGTGCCCGTTATGAAACGACCGATATGTCGTCTGAGACGCTAGAACAGAAGCTGGACAGCACCAAGACCGCCGGCTCAATCGATGAAGGCGATGTGCTGCCGTCGCTTAACCTGATATACAAGATTGGCGACCGCATGAACCTGCGTGCCTCCTTTGGACGCACGCTGGCCCGCCCGACGTTACGCGAGGTTACACCTGCGGCGTCACAGGAATTCGGCTCGGGCAACTTCTTCATTGGCAATGACAGCCTCACCCACACGAAGATAAACAACTTCGACCTGCGCTGGGAGTGGTTCAAACGCCCCGGTGAAGTGACGGCAATCAGCGCGTTTTATAAGCGTTTCGAAAACCCGATTGAGTTGTCGATCTACGGCCCCAACAAGTCCATCCGTCCGGAGAACTCAGACAAAGCAACGGTCGTGGGCCTCGAATTTGAATTCCGCAACCGGCTGGATGAGCTGTCGTCCAGACTCGCCAACTTTACACTTGGCGGTAACCTGACGCTGGTACATTCCGCGGTGGAAATGACGACAGAGGAACTGGCCTATATAAAGGATGAGGAGAACGGATACCCCGACGCCTCCGATACCCGTCCGATGTGGGGTCAGTCGCCGTACCTGGTCAATTTCGACCTCGCGTATGACAACATAAAGACCGGCACCTCGGCCTCGCTGTTCTACAACGTTTTTGGGGAGCGCCTGACCTATAACTCGGAATATCTGACTCCCGATGTCTATGAGCTGCCGCGTCAGGATCTCGACATCATGTTGTCACAGAAACTGTTTGGCAGTCCGACCCTGAAGCTGCGCATTCGCAACATCCTGAACACTAACGCGAAGTTTGTATATCGGGATAAGATCGCCCCCGAGGGTAGTCGTGTGGACGACCGGATATACGAGGAATACAAACGTGGGCGGACCTATTCCCTGGGCATCAGCTACGCCATCTGGTAGTCGACACTCCGGGCGCGACCCGGTGACGGGCATGTCACCGGTATTAACGGTAACTCAATCCACCCTTAATACCGTGCTCACACACCGGATGCACCATGTTGCCATAGCGCGTAACGAGTACGTCACCGCGAGATGAGAGAGCCAAACATTCGTTGACCCGGTGACCGCCTCTGAGAGGACGCTGAAACAACAACGTGCAGTCGAGTAAACAGGAGGAGAAGGAGTAACACGGAATGACGGAAGTCGATCACAAAGAGGCATCCGTCATCCCTCAGACCCACGGCAACTATGTTAGGTAATCGACCAACTATTCCCTTTGTGGAGGAGCTTCGTACATGTTGAAGAAAACTTTAATGACGCTGGTGATCGCGCTGCTGCCGATTATAGCGTCGGCCCAGGTGACCGACGACGGCAAGCCGGTCAAAGTGATCACCGATGGCGATATCGGCGCCCTGAATTTCTGGTCCGCCGACACCGTATATAACCTGCAGGGCTTCTGCTACGTCGAAGACGGCGAAGTCCTGATTATTGATCCGGGAACCGTTATCAAGGGTAACGAGGGTTCCGGAGCCGGCGCCACGGCGCTTGTGGTCGCTCGCGGCGGTAAGATTTATGCCGAGGGTACGGCCACGCAGCCGGTGGTGTTCACCTCAATCATCGACGACGTAGACGATCCGTTTGATATTCCGCTCACAGACGCCCGCGGCAAGTGGGGCGGTCTGATTATTCTTGGCAAGGCCGGCATCAATACCACTGCCGGCGTAGGCCAGATCGAAGGTATCCCCGAAACTGAGCCGCGCGGCCAGTACGGCGGTACGGACGATGAAGATAACTCCGGTGTCCTCCGCTACGTGTCGGTACGTCACGGCGGTTCGGAAATCGGTCTCGCCAACGAAATAAACGGCGTCACCTTCGGCGCGGTAGGCCGTGGGACGGTTGTGGATCACATTGAAGTCTTCTACAACCTGGACGATGGCTTTGAGTGGTTCGGCGGCACCGTGAACTGCTACAACCTGGTAGCGGCCTTTGTCGGTGACGACGCTTTTGATTATGATGAGGGGTGGCGCGGAGCCGGTCAATTCTGGTTCAGCCTTCACGCCTCCGACGCCGGCGACCATGGCGGTGAGCACGATGGTGGCACCAGTCCGGTTGACGGTCAGCCGTTTGCCACACCGTTGATCTCCAATGCGACGTATGTCGGTCGCGGCGCTGACCAGACGGGTAGTCAGCGCTGCATGATCATCCGCGACAACGCAGGTGGCGCCTACTACAACTCGATTTTCACAGATCATGGTACTTACGGTATCTCGGTCGAGAACAATGATACAGAGCCAACCGACTCGCGCGACCGCCTGCTGCAGGGACAAATCAAGTTCCTCAACAACGTGTGGTGGGGATTCGGTAACGGTAACACCGCTGCCAGCATTACGGGTGGTGATACGCTGCTCGAAAACCGTCTGTTCAATAACGGCAATGACATGATCGGCAATCCCAGTCTGCAGATCAGCCGAACGCCGAACGGCGGCCTTGATCCGCGCCCGACCGATCTGGCGACTCCGGGATGGAGCAGTTGGATCGACCCGAAGGATGCCACTAACGGCTTCAATCCGCCGGCGGTGGCCGGCTATCCTTCCGCCATTGATGTCAACTGGCCCGACTTCGAAGTCGCCGACTATCCCGGTGCCTTCGATCCGAACGGTCAGCTCTGGATCTGCAACTGGACGGCTCTGGATAACTACGGTTACCTCGACGAAGACTGCGGCATGGCTGATTGTTTCTGCACGACCGATGACGGCAAGCCGGTCATCGAGATTTTTGATGCCGACATCACCGACACCACCGTCTTCAGCCGCGACACTGTATACAACCTCAAAGAGTTTGTGTATGTCGAAAACGGCGAAGTCCTGATCATCGAACCCGGCACCATCATCAAGGGTGACGAGGGTACCGGCGCCAATGCAAAAGCTCTTATCGTCGCCCAGGGCGGCAAGATCTACGCCCTCGGCGCCAAAGACTGCCCGGTTGTTCTGACGTCGATCATTGATGATGTCGACGATCCTTTTGACATTCCTCTCTCCGATGCCCGCGGAAAATGGGGCGGCCTGTTGATTCTGGGTCAGGCTACCATTAACACAACCGCTGGTGTGGGTCAGATCGAAGGTATCCCGGAGACTGAACCCCGCGGTCAGTACGGCGGCACCAACGACGAGGACAATTCCGGTGTCCTGAAATATGTATCCGTCCGTCACGGCGGTTCGGAAATCGGTCTTGCCAACGAAATCAACGGCGTTACTTTCGGCGCGGTTGGTAACGGTACGGTGGTGAACCATGTCGAGGTGTTCTACAACCTTGACGACGGCTTCGAATGGTTCGGTGGCACGGTTAACTGCTACCATCTCGTGGCTGGTTTTGTTGGCGATGACGCCTTTGACTACGACGAAGGCTGGCGCGGTGCGGGCCAGTTCTGGTTCAATATCCACGCTACCGACGCCGGTGACCATAGTGGTGAGCACGATGGTGGCACCAGCCCGGTCGATGGCACCCCGTACGCGTCACCGCTGATCTCCAATGTGACCTATCTCGGTCGCGGAGCCGATCAGACCGGCTCGCAGCGATGCATGATACTTCGCGACAACGCTGCCGGTTCGTACTTCAACTCAATCTTTGACGATCACGGTACTTACGGTATATCGATCGAAAACAACGATACCGAACCGACTGACAGTCGCGACCGTCTCCTGGCCGGCGACATCCTGTTCAAGAACAACATCTGGTTCGGATTCGGCAACGGAAACACGGCGGCCAACATCACCAACGGTGACACGCTGGTTGAGAATCGTCTGTTCACCAACGGCAATGATCTCGCGGCCGACCCGACCCTGTCCTCGATAAGCCGGGTTCCGAACGACAGTCTTGACCCGCGCCCGACCGACCTTACCGGTGCCGGCTGGAGTGCCTGGATTGATCCGAAGGATCCGACCCATGGTTACAACCCGAGCGGTTCTGAGTTCGATGTTGACTGGCCGGAATTCACTCCTGTTGCCTACGCGGGCGCGTTTGACCCGTCTGTCAACATTGAGGACTCCTGGGTCGCCAACTGGACCGCCATGTACTGCTACGGTTTCTTCGGCACCGTCGAGGGCGGGAATCCGACCTGCTGCATCGGCACCGTGGGCAACGTCCAGCTCGAGCCGAACTGCAATCCGTCCGACCAGGGCGTTGATGTCGGCGATCTGACCAATCTGATTGATCACCTGTTCATCAACTTCACCCCGATTTGCTGCGTTGAAGAAGCCGACATCGCTCCGGCCATCTCCGGTGGCGCGCCTGACGGCTCAATCGACGTGGGTGACCTTACGGCGATGATTGACCACCTGTTCATCAACTTCCCGGTCCTGCCGGGTTGCCAATAAAGTCCCTTCTTCCATTTGTTCTTTGTTGTCTGTTCGCAGGATCGCTTCCACTTCCCCGGTGGAAGCGATCTCTTTTTGCACAGAACTGTGCAGAAATACGTCTACAGCCACCGTTGACAAACGCCGATAACTGGAGTACGCTAACGATAGTACAACAAAGAGGTTAACCCCATGAATACGCTGATCAGCCGGCTTCTCCTGGGACTCCTTCTGGCCGGTATCGGTATGGCACTCTGCATGTGCGGCGATGATGATTCCCGGGTAGCAAGCCCGTTGCCCGAGGACACGACCGGCACGTCGACCGGCGACCCCGATAGTCTGATTCTCGCGGCGCACGATATTGTCGCAGATTTCGACGACATCCCTGCGCAATACCTGGCGCAGGCGCATCGTCAGTTCAGCATCTTCTATGTCCATACGTCTCACGGAAGTCAGATCGTTTCCGGTATGAGAATCCTGGCCGACAGTTCCTCGGTGTATGCCTTCAATGCCGGTGACAGCTCGCTGCACCTGGACGAGTACTCCGACGATCTTGGGGGGGATGGCGACACGTCCTGGGTACCGCTGACTCGCCAGCGTCTGGACAGTGAGGCCAACGATTACAATATGGTCATGTGGTCCTGGTGCGGCGGTGTTTCGGGCAATACTGAATCAGGCATAAACACCTACCTGAACGCCGTAAACGCTCTTGAGCAGGAGTATCCGGAAGTGACCTTTGTGTACATGACCGGTCATCTGGACGGCACGGGTGTCGACGGCAACCTGTACGCTCGCAATAACCAGATACGCGCGTATTGTGCCGCCAACGGTAAAACGCTGTTCGACTTTGCCGATATCGAGAGCTACGATCCCGACGGCACGTATTACCCCGACGCTTCTGATGCCTGTGAGTGGTGTGTGGACTGGTGTGCCGAGAATGCGTGCCATACGTGTGACGGCTGCGCTCACTCGCATTGTTTCAACTGCTATCTCAAGGGCAAGGCCTTCTGGTGGATGATGGCTCGTCTGGCCGGATGGGACGGCAATTAGCACTCTGCTCTTTCAGACGTTACTGTGACACATGTACAGCGGCCCGATCTCCGGTGAGATCGGGCCGTTTTTCTGTTGCGGTACGAGCCGGTAGACAAAGCTCCTGTTACAAGTGTATCAGAGATTCCACCAGTAACTGGCCTTGATCAGGAATATGTTACGTGATCCTGAGGAAAACAAGCGGTTGAGATCACGCGACAAATCGAGATTGTTGGCTGTGTCATCGATTTCGGGCCGAGACCGGGTCCATACGAGATACATGGTGCTGCCCGGACGGTACTCCCAGCGCATAATCAGCGACGAATTCATGGCCGAGTAGTTGTAATCGTAGTACTCCTCGGGAATGTCATCACGGTCGGCATAGTTGTTTCCGCCCAGGTACGTTTGGGGATGCTGATAGTCGAGTCCGGCAATGAACGCCTGACCGGAGAGTTGAATCGAGAGATTACGATGCACCATCAGACTCGCGCTGATACTCGGGGATATCTGGTCTTTGTATAGGGACGCAAAGATAGACTCCGTTCCGGCGTCGCCATCGACATTCTCGACCCAGCGCCTGGCACCAAAGGTGCGGTTGTAGCCGGTACCAAACGATACTTCCACGTTGCTGGTCGGCCTGAAGTCCACGCC
>JAHIVM010000066.1 GCA_018816665.1 Candidatus Zixiibacteriota bacterium | reverse complement strand
CTCGCTTATCGGCATACCGTATTCGTACCACGCGCCCGACAGTTATGTCGACACCAACATACGCGGCACTGTCAACCTCCTGCAGGCCGCCCGCGCGGTCGGCGTGGAGCGATTTGTGCATACCTCGACCTCGGAAGTTTACGGTACCGCCCGGCGCGTGCCTATCGATGAGACGCATCCGCAGGTCGGCCAGTCACCGTATTCGGCCTCGAAAATCGCAGCCGATCAACTGGCCGTTTCTTTTCATCGCTCCTTCGACCTGCCGGTGGTCATTGCAAGACCGTTCAATACCTACGGACCCCGACAGTCGGCCCGGGCGGTGATTCCCACGATTATCACACAATTGCTCGACGGTGACGGTACCGTAAAGCTGGGTGCCACGGCACCCACCCGCGACTTCACCTACGTTACCGATACCGCCGCAGGACTGGTGGCGGCGGCGACGGCTGACAACGTGCTGGGAGAAACAATCAATATCGGATCCGGCGATGACATCGGGATCGGTGAACTGGCGGAACTGATTGGCCGGCTGATGAACCGCGAGATCAGGATCGTGAACGATCCCGACCGCACCCGTCCGGCGGCCTCCGAGGTTGATCGGCTGGTGTGCGATGTTTCCCGGGCCAGGAACCTGCTAGACTGGAGTCCCCGCAAAACCCTGAGCGATGGTCTCACGGAGACTATCGCCTGGTTCTCCCGTCCCGAAAACCTGAAACGTTACCGGCCCGGCTGGTATGGGATTTAGGGTCGGACGAGTGGAGGCAGTCATCCTTGCGGGGGGACAGGGCCGACGGCTGCTGCCGCATACGGCGGAAATCCCCAAACCACTGGTACCTGTGGGCGATCGACCGATTGTCGAGATTCTGCTCGGGCAGTTGAAGAAGGCCGGGGTGACCCGTGTCCATATGGCGGTCAACCACCTGGCCGACATGATCGAGAGCGCGCTGGGCGACGGTTCGCGGCTGGGTCTGGAGATCCGCTACTCGCACGAACCCGCTCCCCTGTCCACAGTGGCACCGCTGAAATTGATTCCCGATCTCCCCGATAATTTCCTGGTGATCAACGGCGACATTCTGACTGACCTTGACGTTGGTCGGCTGTATGATCTGCATACGAGCAAAGGGGTGGCGCTCACCGTGGCGACTCATGCCCGGTCGGAAACGATAGACTACGGTGTCATTACCACCGGACCGGATAATGTTGTCCGCGGTTTTGCCGAAAAACCGCATTACGATTTTGTGGTGTCGATGGGCGTGTACGTGTTTGCGCGGCGACTGCTTACGGTCGTGCCCGAGGCTGTTCCGTACGGGTTTGACGACCTCATGGCTGAGTTGCTGAAAAATGGTGAACCGGTGCTGACCTGCCCGTACGATGGGTACTGGCTGGACGTGGGCCGTCCGGCAGACTACGAGCAGGCTCAACGGGATATCACGACTCTGGACTTCCTCTAACTACTGGTGGCACAGGCATGATAAACATATCAATCCCCGGTTACAAAGAGCTCCATCTGGAGAATCTCGTGCTGGACTACAACGGTACGCTGGCTTGCGACGGTCGCCTGATTGCGGGTGTTCGTCCCCTGCTGGAGATTCTCGCGGTCGACCTCAGGATATATGTCATAACCGCGGACACGTTCGGTTCCGCCCAGCACCATCTCAAGAACCAGCCCTGCGAACTGACGGTGTTGCCGGAAGGTGAGCAGGATATTGCCAAGCGGGATTTCGTGCGGGGATTAGGATCGGATTCGTGCGTATGTGTAGGCAACGGTCGGAATGATCGCCTGATGCTCAAGGAGGCTGCGCTCGGCATGGCCGTGATTCTGGACGAGGGGGCCTCGGGACTGACGATTCAGTCGGCCGATGTAGTTGCGACGAGTATCGTTGGCGCGCTGCAACTACTGACCAATCCCAAACGCCTGATTGCAACGCTCCGCTCCTGAGTCGGACAGGGAGCGTATTGCGGCTCACTTCTCCCGCCCAAAAACCGCTTTGGAAATCCGCACCTTCTATGTATCATTGGTGCCATGTTCAGGCACCTTGAGTAGTTGTTTTTGCCCGTGGGAGGGCTCGCCAGGCGGGTCCGTCCGGAAAGGGCTTTAGGAGAACGCCGTTATGTCGCAGACAGCCGCTGGGCCGTCCCATACCGGGCAGGATTTTGATCCCGCTGCAAATACGCAGAAGACTCGGCAGCAGGTGGGGTACCTCCTGCTGACCGAGGCCGACAGGGATGTGTATGCCCGGATTGGCTTTAAGTGTGGTCTTGAGATCCATCAGCAGTTGCTGACAAAAAAGAAGTTGTTCTGTAACTGCCCCGCCGGGGTGTATCAGCACGACAAATATGACGCCGAAGTTATCCGTCACATGCGCCCCACGCTGTCGGAAATGGGGGAGTATGACGGCACCGCACTTATGGAGAAGCGGACTCGGAAGACAATCATCTATCG
>JAHIVM010000010.1 GCA_018816665.1 Candidatus Zixiibacteriota bacterium | reverse complement strand
TTCATTGATGCCTCCCGTGGCTGGGCCGTGGGCTTGCACGGTATTGTGTATACTACCGGCAACGGCGGCGCCACCTGGACCTCACAGTCAAGCGGTACTACCTCAGATTTGCGAGCCGTTGATTTCGTCGATGCTTCCCGGGGCTGGGCGACGGGCCGCAACAGTACTATCCTGACCACCGCCAACGCCGGAGAGACCTGGACCCAACAAATCAGCGGCGACTCCGTCTCTCTGTACGATGTCACCTTCATCAGCGCCACCAAAGGCTGGATAGTGGGCGAACTCGGTACTATTCTCTTCACCAACAACGCCGGAGTCACCTGGCAGCCGCAGCAGTCCGGCACCACGGCTTGGCTTTATATGGTAGAGCTGATGGACGAACAGACAGGGTGGATTGTCGGCGACAGCGGTACCGTTCTGAAAACCACCAACGGCGGCTTCTGAAGCGACTGAGCCGTCACAAAAAACTTTCCCGAGAGCGGCTATCCCCCCTACCTTTGTCGCAAGCAAACAATCCCGGGAGATATAGCCATGTTACGAATCTGCGCCTGCGTTCTGATCACCCTCTTGATCGGCAGTACCGTTTCCGCTCAGAAGGCCGCCGACGATGTCCTCCGGCGTGTCCTGGACGAAGTCGGTTTTGACCGTTCGGATCTCGGTTACCAGCCCAGGGGATACTGGAACCGGTTTCCGGTTGATGTCCCCTACCGGTTGCCGTCGTTCGATGATCTTTTTGCCGAACCGCTGAAACTGTACGATTTTTCAACCGTGATGGGCAATGCCGTGGAACTCTACCTGGCTCCGGGCGCAGCCGACACAGCGGACATTGGTCTGTACAAGCTGCTGTATCATCTCGGGATCGACAAGCGACAAAGCGGCTTCCGAGACTACTCCGCCAACCTGGCCGAGGCGCCCGACACGGATCGGCCGCTGACAGAAGCCTTCCGGCGGCTCTACGAACTGGCCGACCGCGACACGGAGTACCGAACATTCGGCAATCGCTACGGAACGTTGAACATCGAGAGTGAAATCGGTGAGCAACTGGCCCAACTGCCGGACACGGTACAGGTTGTGTTGGCCCGGTTGCTCGTCAATCTGGCCGATGCCATCCGCTGGCGCAATCTCGCTTTCCGCAATTGCGACCGCAACGACATGGAAGAAGCATTTGCAATTCGCGACCTGGCCCAGACACAGGGTGATGGTCAGGTGTATTACCTGGTTCTGGATGATATCGCGACTGAGATAGACCAGCCGTCGCTGCATTACGCCGCCGCCAAAACCGTAGCCGCGGTCGAGCAGGCTGAACGGGCGCTCATACCGCTGACGGCCATGATTCCAGATGGTTTCGCGTTCGAGACCACCACGCCTTTTGGCAGGATCGTTCTGCGAAACGAGAAATCCGACGCCAGGGTGCCCTTCGATTGCACCAACACGCTTTGCATTATCGAGTTCGGACATGACAATGTCTGGGCGGGTACACCGGGCGCAACTGCCTCGGTGAGTAATCCTGTCTCGGTGCTGATCGATCTGGGCGGTGATGATGTTTACGGCCAGGAAGGCTCCCTCGCTCCACCGGCGGCAGGGGTTGGCTTGCTTGGTATCGGTGTGGTGCTGGATACGAAAGGCAAAGACACGTACAACGGCGCAATCTACGCGCAGGGAGCCGGACTGTTCGGTGTAGGGATTGTACTGGATCGCTCCGGCAATGACACTTACACGGCGTCCGAATCGGCCCAGGGCTGCGGCTACTTCGGGATCGGTCTGTGCCTGGATTCCGACGGCGATGACGTGTACTATCTCCACGGCGATGGCCAGGGGATGGGCGGGATCGGCGGCGGAGTCGGAGTCCTGGCATCGTTCGGTGGCAACGACTCATACACCGCCGAACCCATGTCTGAAGTCTTTAACCGGGGTGACTACCACAGCGACAACAAAATCAACGCCAACAATGCGCAGGGAGCCGGGATGGGTCGGCGCGGCGACGGTTCCGACGGCCACGCGTGGGCGGGCGGACTGGGCGCACTGATCGACATCCACGGCGATGACTTCTACTACTCCGGCAACTTCACCCTGGGCGTGGGTTACTGGTTCGGTACCGGGATCGTGCTGGACAAACACGGCGCGGATCACTACAAGTCCTGCTATTTTACGCAAGGCTCCGGCGCGCACTTCTGTAATGGCATATTGATCGATGAAAACGGCGATGACTATCACGAATTGTATGAAACGGCTGGGGCAGGTCTGGCATTTGGCTGGGACTTCACCAACGCACTCCTCATTAATAAGCACGGCAACGATCGCTACACGGCAAAGATGATCTCTTACGGGCTGGCGGAGATTCGCTCCAATGCCTTCTTTGTCGATCTCTACGGTGACGATGAATACCGCTTCCAGACCAACGCCCGGGGCATGGGCGGTGCCACCTGGCGGGCGGACTTTGCGAAGCCGTCAAAACTGACCCCGTACTACACCTATGCAAAATCACTCGGGACGTTTATCGATGCGGGGGGGAACGACCGATACATCTCATTCGATGATTCAACTGAAACTGCTCATCCGCTGGCGACCAACAACAGCCTGTGGCTGCAACCGGCTCGAACGGACAGTACATTCGGCGCCAACAACTATGGCGTAGGGCTGGATGTAGCGGCAGGCACAATCCCGGAGTTTTTCCGCTGGGACAGTCACAAGTGACTTATGAACCGCCCTACTGAGGTATGGGTGCTGAGGTCGGCAGCGGCTGCGTGGGTGCCGGTGGCATTGCCGGTACCGGGCGCGGATGGAATCCTTTCAGCCAGAGGTACGCCCGACTGACCGCGATCATGGCAAAAGCCATGGCCGCCGGCCAGAATGCCGCCAGGAACACAAACGTTCCCACCAGCAGGAACGGATCTGCAATCACAAACATCATGCCCAGGAACATGTACAGACCCATCAACGCCACAAACATGATTACCGTCATGCCGACCAGATTCCATTGATTACCGCGGGTGATGTAATACGAGCGGCGGAAGCAGTCCATGACATCGAGATCCGGCTCATCCATCACCACATGTAACACAAATATCCAGCGCAGCGAGAAGAAATACACAACGAGCAGATTCAGAAGTGTGAGCCCCACGACTCCAAAGACCGCCGGAAGGTTTGGTTCTGTATCACGAGCCACCGAAAAGACCAGGTAGAAAACGCCTATGACGGTCGGTAGACAGGCCGCCAGACATC
The DNA here is from genome assembly GCA_018816665.1 of Candidatus Zixiibacteriota bacterium. Classification (GTDB taxonomy): domain Bacteria; phylum Zixibacteria; class MSB-5A5; order GN15; family FEB-12; genus JAHIVM01. The sequence goes on along the minus strand of JAHIVM010000010.1, from coordinate 6,305 downwards.
CCAGGGTCAGCAGGAAATATGCGCCCAATGATCGGCCAAACTCCCGGAAACCCTGAAACAGATCCTCCAGATTGGCCTCTCTACGCCCGGCCAGGTTAAGGCTGAGCAGGACAAATCCGGCAATCATCGGCGGTCCGGCGATCAGCGAAAAGAAGGGAATAAATCCACCCACGGTCATGATCAGCAAGTACAGGATTGTGGCGCCGTAGGCCAGTCCCGGGCGATACAACAGAAACTGCCAGGCTTCTCCAAAACATTTGAACGGACTGAGATCACGATACATGACGGATCCTCCCCTCCCGGAGTCGAGAAAACGGCGAACAGAATTGTCACCGATAGTGTAGTAATCGGCCCGGAATGACAGGACTTGAGGCGGTCAAATCTTGGAGAGAATCCCGCGCAACACCGAAAGCCGCTGCTCCACGGGCAGACTACCCAAGTCGATGTCAATACGCGGATGGCCGATCAGCGAAAATTCCATCGGACAATCGGTCGCCTTGCGGAACCCCTCAACCTCGGCCCGGGTAAGCTGATGTTCCTCCGTAAAAAACAGAGACACCCTGGCACCGCGAATCTTGACCTTCTCGATTTCCAGCAGTGACGCCGCGATTTTGACCGCCGCGGCATCATAGAGATTGGTCGCGGATTGGGGCGCCTTGCCAAACCGGTCGGTTACTTCCTCGCGAATCTGATCGACCTCTTCCAGGGTCCGGCTATCGGCCAGGCGACGGTATATTTGGACTTTGTGCTGATTATCATTGACGTAAGTATCACTCAGGTAGATTTCGATATCCATCTCAAGGCGCGTCTCAATCGGTTCTACCACCTCACCGGTCTTCAGCTCAATGATCGCCTGTTCCAGCAGCTTGTTGTACAGATCGAAACCAATCTCTTCGATAAACCCGGACTGTTTGGCTCCCAGCATGGTCCCCGCGCCACGAATCTCAAGGTCACGCATGGCCAGCGCAAATCCCGACCCCAGATCGGAGTGTGCTTCAAGAGCCCGCAGACGTTTAACCGCATCGGCGCCCAACAGACGGATCGACGGTGTTATGAGGTAGGCGTACGCTCGCCGCGATGACCGACCGACCCGTCCGCGCATCTGGTACAACTGGGCCAAACCAAACCGGTCCGCCCGATTCAGCAGAATTGTGTTGGCGTTGGGGATATCAAGACCGGATTCGATGATCGACGTACACAACAAGACATCAAATCGCCCCGACAAGAACGCCAGCATGATGCCCTCAAGTGACCGCTCATGCATCTGACCGTGAGCCACGCCGATCTCCACCTGCGGAACAATCTTCTTCAGGTACTGGTACATGGCATCGATTGTCTGTACCCGGTTGTGAACAAAAAACACCTGCCCCCCGCGATCCACCTCGCGCAGGATTGCGGTCGCGATTATTGACGGATCAAAATCAACTATCTCGGTGATAATCGGCAGCCGGTCTTTCGGCGATGTCGCTATCAGGCTCATGTCACGCACGCCCACCAGCGACATCTGCAGCGTACGCGGTATCGGCGTGGCGGTCATCGCGAGCGTATCGACCGAGGCTTTCAGCCGACGTAACTTCTCTTTGTGACGAACGCCAAAACGATGTTCCTCATCGATGATCAGCAGCCCGATATCCTTGAAGATGACATCGGAAGACAGCAATCGATGGGTGCCGATCACCAGGTCAACTTTACCCTGCGCCAGTTCTTCAAGCGTCTGGGTCTGCTGTTTTTTGGTTCGGAAGCGGGACAATGTCCCAATCTTCACCGGGAAGTCCGCCATCCGCTCGGTGAACGTGGCGAAGTGCTGCTGGGCCAGAATGGTCGTGGGCACCAGCACCGCCACCTGCTTGCCGCCGTCGACCGCCTTAAACGCCGCCCGCACCGCTACTTCGGTTTTGCCGTAGCCGACATCGCCGCAAATAAGACGATCCATCGAACGCTCATCGGCCATGTCCTGTTTGACCTCGGCAATCGCCTTCTCCTGGTCTTTTGTCTCATCAAACGGGAAGGAGGCTTCAAGCTGCTTCAGCCAGACCGAGTCGGGACCGAACGAGTGTCCCTGTGATGCTTTCCGCTGCGCGTATAGCTGGATGAGATCCTCGGCCATTTTGGTAATGGCCTTTTTGGTCTTCTGCTTGAGTCTGTCCCAGCCCGGACCGCCCAGATGCGTCAACTGCGGTGCGCCGTCCTTTCCGGCGTATTTGGAAACGCGATTGAACTCCTCAATCGGTACGTACAGTCGGTCTTTTTCGGCATATTCCAGCAGCAGGCAGTCACGATTACGATTGTCAACCTTGATGGTCTCCAGCCCCAGGTACCGAGCAATACCATGATCCGTATGGACCACAAAGTCACCCCGGTTGAGACTGGTGTAGTCGGCGATCGCCACGCCTTCTTTGTATTTCTTTTTGCGTACCCGGCGATGATGGCGGCTGAAAATCTCATGGTCGGTGAGTACGGCCAGACCCGCCTGCTGGCAGACAAACCCGCCGTGCAGATTGGCCATTTCAACCGCCGTGTGAGTGCGGAGATTGGTCTTCTCAATAATCAAGTCACGCAGGCGATCTGCCTGGCCCCGGGTATCCACGCCGATAACATAGGTGAAGCCCAGTGCATCGTACTCGCTGACAAGTTCGGCCAGCAGGTCCAGACGCGAGGCCAGGGCCGGATGGGGCTGGCAGTCAAACGAAATCACATGCTGTCTGCCGCCCCGGAACGGCAAACTGTCCACCACCGTCATCTCGCCCAGACGTGAAAAAACATCGTCGGGGGACTGGAAATACTCCTCGGGCTTCGGCAGGCGGCTCAGCCGACCTTCCATTTTCTTCCGAAGACTTTCAGCCTGTTGCAGGATGGCTTCACCCTCGGACCGAACACTGCCCTGACCGTTGAAAAATACGATGTTCGACGGCTTCAGATAGTCAAGCAGGGAGCCCTGTCCTACTCCGAACATGACCGACAGCCATTCCAGACCGGGCAGTTCAGGATCGTTGAGGTAGCGCACCCGGATATACTGAGCATCCTTTTCGGGAAACGTGTCGAGGTAAGACTCCAGCGACTCCTGGGTAATGGGAATCTCGCGCTTGGGCAACACCTCTACCCGATCCAGACGGCCCGTGGTGCGCTGGGTGGCCACGTCGAACTGCCGGATGGTATCGACATCGTTACCAAAAAACTCCACGCGCACGGGAGCATCGGAACCCGGCGTGAACAAATCCATCAGTCCGCCGCGACGGGCAAAATCACCAACCTCTTCCACCAGCGGCACCTGGCGAAACCCCAGGTTGATCAACCGTCGGGCCAGTTCGTCCAGCTCAATTTCATCTCCCGGAGCCAGCGAAACCTGGCTGCTCTTCAGATTCTCCACCGTGATGGTCGGTTCCAGAAGGGCGCGCACCGGGCATACCACAATCGATACCGATCCGTTGAGCAGACCGTTGAGGGTGGAGATGCGTTTGCCCATGATCTCGCCGACCGGCGCCCGAAAATCGTAAGGGAGGATTTGACGCGCGGGGAAATGGCCTACGCCCCGGCCATCGCGAAGAAAGTACAGATCTTCGTAGAGATCGTTGGCTTCCACGGAACGGCCCGTGATAGCCAGGATCGGCCGCTCCGTATCCCGGGCCAGAGCGTGCAGGGTTACGGCATCGGCCGACCCCCGAAGACCCGATATGGACACCGGGCCGTTGCCCTCGGCCTGTACCGCCTCCAGCAACTCCTCGTACTTGCGGAAGTGCCGCCAGCGTTCCAGGACGTCATTCAATCGGGCGGTGGTGACTTCTGTTTTGCCGGTCATGTTCTCTCGACCCGTTTTTGCGTTTTGTGCCAAACACGAAAGCCCCGGATGCATCTGCACCGGGGGTGTCTTTGTCTTTTGGTCGGTCGAATATAGTCAAGAATGTAGCGGGAACCAAGGTTTTCGACCAAAAGTGATGGGCGGCCGGCGGAGACCAAAACACCAACAGGGCCCGGCTGGAAATCCGGCACCCTGTCAGCGTGAATCAAGGAGATATGTCTGTGCCTCGCGTTCCCCCGGAGGGGACCGGAACCCGGCACACGAGGTTCCTCGAAAGCAGGAGACTTTTCGCTATATCAATCCTGTGCGCTCGCAGCCTCTTCCTTTTGCCGGCACACATCGCAACCGTCGGAGGTTCCCGAGCGCATGCACAAATACCCCGTATCCTGATGCCAGGCGGTCTGGGCGTTCGGACAGGCCTGCACATAGTCCACAAATCGGAGCAGCCGGTTAACAATGTCCGTGGGGACACAGTGCTCCATCCGGCAAGCCGTGTCCTCGGCCAGTTCCTCATCGACCGCCAGGACCGTCACGAAAAACCTCTTGAGGGCATCGTGACGTTTCGCAATATCCTCCGCCAATGCCCGTCCGGCATCGGTGAGGGTGACCAACTCGTAAGGAACGTAGTTGACTAACTCGCGACGGCTCAGCAGCTTCAGAGCTCCGGTAACCGACGACATGCTGACTCCCATGTTGCGGGCTATATCACGGGCCCGGGCTACCTGCACCTCGTCAATTAAGCGATAGATGGTTTCCAGGTAATCCTCAAGACTCGAGCTCAACCCTGCACAGGACATTCAGTAATCCCTCAATAAGTTTGTTGTGCCAAACAATCTATTGCGCCACAAACATGATGTCAAGGCAATGTTTGGCCTTCCCCCTGGGCAGGGCAAAAAAGAGCCCGGCCGGGAGGTCGGGCATTAGCCGTTTTCTCTTGTGTTTAAGTAAGTTATGGGATGTCGGCCAGAAGGTCGTTGCCCACCTCAATCTGATCATAAAGCCTTTCCCGAGCCTTATACAGGACTACCAGTGATACACGACGGTTGCGGGCATCGCCGGGATTGTCAACGATCATGGGGAATTTGTCGGCAAAACCACGTACCTCGCGGATTTGTCCCTCGTACAACCCGGAGACTTCCATCAGTTGTCGGGCGGCGTTGGCCCGATCGACCGACAGTTCCCAATTGGTGTAGACGCCGGTACCGCCGTAAGAGGCATCGGTGTGCCCCTCAATGACCACGCGATTGCTCAGTTGGCCCAGTTCCTTGGCGATAGTCACCAGTATTACGGCGCTCTTCTGCAGGAGCTTTGCCGATCCCGGTTCAAAAAACGCCGGCGATGACTCGGATTCATTGAGAATAATGCGCAAGCCCTCCGATGTCATTTGCATCTTGATGTTTTTGCGCAACTTCTTGAATTCAGTTTGTCTTTCCAGTTCAGCCAGCAGTGACTTGGCCGCCGATGACAATTTCTGCTTCTCTTCTTTGCTGGGGACAAATTCCTTGGCGGATTTTGATCCGCTTTCCGCGGCCTTGATGTCTTTCGATGGAATGGCTCCCACGGACCCCTTCAGTACCCCGGCTCCGCCCTCTTTCTGGAACTTGCCGGGGTCGCGGAAATACCCCGCCACGGCTTCCTTGACCCGATCTTCCTGTCCCACCAGCCACATGACGAGAAAAAACGCCATCATCGCGGTCATGAAGTCAGCAAACGCCACCTTCCACGAACCACCGTGATGACCTCCGTGCCCGCCCTTATGGACGCGCCGAATGATGATTGGCTGATTGTTGTCGTCGTCGGCCATGAAGCTTACCGTTTTTTCGCTTCGTTACAGGCTTCTTCAAGCTCCAGGAAGCCCGGTCGTACCTCGGCGAACAAGGCGCGGCGGGCGAACTCAACCGCAATCACGCCGGCAACACCTTTGTGGAATGACAGGAGAGCATGTTTCATGCAGGTCATGTACTGGGCATCCTCGTTGACCCGGTTTTTCATTGAACTCGCCAGCGGCCCCACAAAACCGTAGCACATGAGAATGCCGAGGAATGTTCCCACCAGAGCCGCGGCAACATTGTGTCCGATGACTTCCGGACCGCCGTCAAGGCTTGCCATTGTGACCACGATTCCCAGTACGGCAGCAACAATACCCAGGCCGGGCAGGGAATCCGCAGTGCTGTTGAGCGCGTCCGGTCCCCGCATTTCATCGGCATGCGTGTTTTCAAGATCCTGAGTCATGAGATCCTCAAGGTCATAGGGCTGCACCGAACCGGAGATGATAATCCGCATGGTATCGGAGAAAAAAGCCACTGCGTGATGATTTTTGAGGAATTTCGGGTAGCGCTGAATGATGGCGCTGTCGGCCGGGTGCTCAATATGGCTTTCCAGCCCAACCAGGCCGTCGCGACGAGCCACGTTGAAGATTTCATACATCATGACCAGCAAATCCAGATAGTCTTTCTTTTTGTAGCCCCCGCCGGTGAGGGCTCCGATAATCTGGCCAATCATTACTTTG
>JAHIVM010000065.1 GCA_018816665.1 Candidatus Zixiibacteriota bacterium | reverse complement strand
GGCGGTGGTTCCCGTGGGCCTCACCAGGTACCGTGACAAACTGCCTGAGCTGCGGACGTACACGCGCGATGAGGCCCGTACTATCGTGAACCGTCTGGAGACGGTTCAGAAGGAGCTGCTTGACCGTCTGGGCTCGCGGTTCGTCTGGCCGGCCGATGAGTTTTATGTTACTGCCGAGCTGCCGTTCCCGAGCCGGGCCGGCTACGAAGACATGCAGCAGTTTGAGAACGGGGTGGGGATGGCCCGGGAGTTTATCACGAACTTCAACCGTCGACGGTCCCGCCTGAAGGGACTGGATACCTCTCGTCGAGTTCTTTTCTTGACCGGTGAGTCGGCGTTTCCTTTCTTGACCCGCGAGATTATGCCGTATGTGACACAACACCTTCGCCTGAAAGCCGAACTCAGTCCGGTCAAAAACCGCTTCTGGGGAAACTCGGTAACCGTCTCGGGTCTCCTCACCGGGCAGGATCTCCTGCGCCGGGCTAGAGCCCGCGTGTCAGATATTGACACGGTAGTGTTGCCGCCGAACTGTCTCAATCACGATGATCTCTTTCTTGACAACATGTCGCTGACGCAGTTCAGCACCGCGCTGGACCGTCGGGTCGTTGTCGGTCAATACCAGTTTGCTGATACACTGCGGGAGGTTTACTCATGAGTCTTCCGGTGGTAGCCATTGTGGGGCGTCCGAATGTCGGCAAGTCCTCGCTGTTTAACCGGTTCCTGAAACGCAAACTGGCTGTTGTTGATCCCGTCTCCGGGGTGACCCGTGACCGCAACTACGCTCGTTGTGATTGGGGTGGTCGGGATTTCCACCTGGTGGACACCGGCGGTATGGTGCCCGATACGCGCGACTTGATGGAACGGATGATTCTCGATCAGGCGGAGTTTGCAATCCACGAGGCCGACCTGATTGTATTTGTGGTTGATGTCCAGGTGGGGGTGGATCAGGATGATGAACGGCTGGCCCGTCGCCTGCACAAATCCGGCAAGCCCTGCGTTCTGGTGGCCAACAAGAGCGACAAAGAGCAGCACGACATCGACGCCTATCCGTTTGTTCGCCTGGGGCTCGGCGAGGCCTGGCCGGTGTCCGCAACTGTCGGTCTGGGGATCGGCGAATTACTGGATGAAATCGTGGCCAAGCTGCCGCCCGAAGAAGTTGATGAGTTTGCGGAGGGGGCGGTTCGCGTGGCGCTGGTGGGCCGGCCAAATGTCGGGAAGTCATCCTTTATTAATAAGCTGCTCGGCGAAGATCGCCTGATTGTCTCTACATCGCCGGTACGACCCGTGACTCTGTTGATACGCCCCTTGAATTTGAGGGGAAGAAGTATATTCTGGCTGACACGGCGGGGCTGCGCCGCAAATACAAGGTTACCGAAAACATCGAGTTCTACACCAACCTGCGAGTTGAACGCGCGATTGAGAACTGCGATGTGGCAGTGATTCTGATTGATGCGACCGATGAGTTGACATCCCAGGATCAGCGGGTTCTGGCCCAGGTGATGGAAAACCGTCGACCGGCCGTCCTGGCGATCAACAAGTGGGATTTGATTGAGAAAAGCACGACGACGGCGGGCAAGTACGCCTCACGGATCAAAGAGAAGCTGGCTAAGTTCGACTTTTTGCCTATCATTTTCATCTCGGCTCTCAGCGGCCAGCGGGTTGTTCGGGTGCTGCCTCTCGTGGATCAGGTACATGAACAGAACCACCGGAGAATCGGCACGAACGAACTGAACGACTTTCTGCAGAAGTGTCTCAGTCGGAAAAAACCGCCCGCCAAGATGGGTCGGTACATTCAGTTCAAGTATGTCACGCAGTCGGAGGTGGCCCCGCCGACCTTCGTGTTTTTTGTCAACCGCCCCGAGATGGTCGACAAGACCTACATCAGCTTTCTGACCAATCAACTGCGCGCCGAGTATGGTTTTGAGGGCGTACCAATTCGCATCAAGTGCCGCCGCAAGTAGGCCGGTTCTCACCGCAATCACCCAGCTTTCGAATCAAAGACTGAACCGGTCTGTCGTTTTTTCATTCTGATTCCCTGGCTCTCGCATTCAACGGATCAAATCCCGCCGCAATCTGTCGATACTGTCAGTAATGACGAATGCAAACACCAGTACCGCAGTAGAGGACCTGGAGGCTAAACTTGCGTCCAGGACCGCCCAGATACGAGATCTGGCAACAATGGGGGCGGTCGTAACATCAATACTTGAGATGAATGCCGTGTTGTCGGTGACGATGGACATGGCTATTCGTCTGGTTGACGGCGAAGTAGGGGCTCTCATGACGGAAGAATCGGGAGAGCTCCAGACGCAGGTGTCGTGGGGGGTGGGGGATCAGTTCGTCAAGTCATTGATGTACGAAGATGAGCTGGACCTGCCGACGTACTGCTTCCAGAAACGCGAGACGATCATCCTGACCGATCTGGAAGTGAAGTCCGACGAGGGAATCACTCTTGATACGGTAATGGCGACTCCCATCCAGACGCGTGACAAGTGTCTTGGGGTGGCGATCATCATTAACAAGGCGAATGGCGGCAACTACACGCCGGAGGACAAAGAAGCCCTGGAGATGCTGCTGAATTTTGTGGCGGTGGCGGTCGAAAACTCACGACTGATCAAGGATAAACTCAGACAGCAGAAAATCGACCAGGAGATGGCTATCGCCCGCCAGGTCCAGGAAACCATTCTTCCCGCGACCGTGGAGATCGTCAAAGGTGCCCAGGTCGGGGCCGTGTATTTCCCAGCCCGGGAGGTGGGCGGCGATTTCTACGATATTGTGCCGGTCGATGACAACCGGTACTACGTCATCATCGGCGACGTTTCCAACAAGGGTGTCCCGGCGGCGCTTGTCATGTCGGCCTGCTCGGGCATCATCAGCTCGATTCTCGAACAGGAGCCCCAGATCGCCGTCTCCGAACTGGCCGGTCGGGTCAACCAACTTATGGTCGATCATGTTATCAAGGACCGCGAGATGTTTGTCACCCTGTTTTTCTCCTGCTTTGACATGGAGGCCCGCAAGCTGACGTATTGCAACGGCGGTCATATGCCCGGTCTGTTCTGGTCCGACGAACTCCAGAAGATAATCGAACTGGCCGAGGGAGGCCCGATTGTGGGTCAATTCGGTGATATGGTCTTCAAGGAAGGCGAGCAGCGTATTGCCAGCGGCGACAGGCTGTTTTTGTACACCGACGGTCTCACCGAAGCGATGGACGCCGACGGCAATTTGTTCGGCCGGGAACGTGCCGAACAGGTGCTTTCGGCCGAGATAGGTCTCAATCCGAAGGAATTCTGCCTGCGCGTGAAAGAATGGGTGGATCGCTTTGCTCAGGGTGCGGCGGAAGACACCCACGATGATTTCACGATTGTACAGGTGAGAGTGGACTAGTCATGGGTTTTGAGCAGACATACCCGTCGACCCTGGAGGCCGCGGATCTCATGCTGGAGGATCTCGGACGGTTTCTGGCAGCAAACGACGTTATGCCCCGCAATGCTCACCTGATGACGCTCATGGTGTCTGAAGCGTTCACCAACGCCTATCTTCACGGCAATCAAAAAGACCCGGACAAGCGGATTATAGTCCAGGTCCGGGTGAATGAAAGTGAAATCACTGCCGATATAATTGATCAGGGAAAAGGAGGGCTAAAGAGGATAATGAGCAAAAAACCGGCTCCGCTGCTGGCGGAGAGCGGCCGGGGAATAGACTTCATCCGGCACTTCTCCAGTTCTGCCACGTTCTCCGAGCACGAGGACGGCGGGATGCATGTTGCCATTGTTCTTAGCCGGGATGCCGTTAGCAAGACGATACACGATTGATCCTATAATGGAGGCTGACATGGAAATCAAGGTGAAACAAGAAGGGAACATCGCCGTTCTCAAGCTGGCAGGGCGCCTGGATCTCGCCAGTGGCACCACGCTGAAACAGAACATGAAATCTCTGTTCGACAAAGACGTTACGATGGTCCATTTGAATCTGGCCGAAGTAGAGTTCGTGAACAGCTCGGGACTTGGAACGCTGGTGTCCATCATGAAAGAGATCCGTCTCATGAAGGGGCGTCTGACTATGTCGAATCTCGCCAGCTACGTGCAGGAGATTTTTGACATAACTCAACTGTCGCACATTTTCGAAATTTACGCCACCGAGGAAGAGGCGCTGTCATCATTTCAGGCAGTGGCATCCAACTAGCGTTGCGACGCAAAAAGGGGTTGTTTCATGTGTAACGTCGTCGAACGTATTGGAGAGCTGCTATCCTCGCTGCAGTCGCCGGACTTCTTTCATCGCGAAGAAGCGGTCAGAGAACTGGCAACGTATACCGAGGATGAGGCGGTGGCCGGCCTGGTGCTGGCCATGGAGGATCCGGATCTGGGTATCCGGGAACTTGCCGCCGACTATCTCTCCCAGATGAAGGGGTCAACGGCCGCCCAGTTGCTCATCCGGTTCCTCGCCAACGAGGATATCGGTACCCGCAACCTGGCGTCGGAAGTACTCGTGAAGCTGGGCGGCGAAGCGGTCTCGGCACTGGTCGAGAATCTCGAAACCGATGATCACGACGTCCGCAAGTTCATTGCCGATGTTCTCGGACTGATCGGCGATGAGCGCGCAGTTCCGGGACTTTGCCAGCGGCTATGGGATGAAAACTCAAATGTCGTGTGTTCGGCCGCCGAGGCACTCGGGGAAATCGGTTCCGCCAAAGCCATCAAAGATCTGGTTGCCGTCTCCGAAAAAATCGAGGACGCCCGTCTTGCCGCTATCGAGGGGCTGGGGAAAATCGGTGATCCGGCCGCCCTGGAGCACCTGTATCAGATGCTCGAGTGCAATGACGCTATGGTGTTATACGTTGTCCTTGAGGCGATCGGCAAGATCGGCGATCCCGACTCCGTGGCTCGTCTGGCCAGGTTTCTTGAGGCCGAGGAATCCACGGTAGCCGAGGCGGCGCTTACGGCCGTTATTGAAATCGAGCAGCGCAGCGGCGGACGTCTGACCTATGATCTGCCGCTCGACCAGTTCACCGATTTCCTTTTTGACGGCATTCGCAACCACAATGAGGCTATTACCGAATTTACGCTGTCGCGGCTCGGCCACTGGTATGGATCCAACGTCATTGAGGGGTTGCTCGACGTGGTCGACTATGTCGACGAGGATCGACTCGGCCGAATAAGCGAGGCCCTCAGCCAGGTGGGTGCTCCGGCAGCCCGACATATTATCGCCAAGCTGGCGACCGCCTCAAAAGGGATGAAGGTCAAGCTGCTTGATACGATCAAGATGATCGTCGACGAACAGATTGCTGCCGATATCGCCCCGCTGGTCGAGGATCCCGATCCCGATGTACGCCAGAAAGTCGCCCATATTCTTGGTATCTCCGGGTTTGCGGCGGCCATTCCCAGACTGCGGCAACTCACTGCGGATGGCAATGGTCACGTGCGCGCTGCAGCATTTTCCTCACTGGGCTGGCTTTGCACCGAGGACCAGGTTGATGTCATCGTGGCGGGGCTGGATGACAAGTACCCCGACGTCCGAGAGGCCGCGGTAGGCGCGCTTATCATCATTGGCGGACCCAAGGTGATTGCCAAGTTAACCGCCGATCTTTACCACGAGGACCCGGAACGTCAGCGACTCGCGGTCACGGCTCTGGGGTGGATAGGCGAAGCCAGCGTGGTGGACCCGTTGATCAAGGCGATCAATCACCCCGACGCCGGTGTGCGCAAGTCAGCCATCAATTCCCTGGCGCGCATAGGCGAGGTGAGTGATTACGATCCGATTGTCATGGCACTGTCCGATGAAAACACCGCCGTGCGCAAGGCGGCCGTGTCCGCGCTGGTAGCACTCAAAGGCGGCGATGCCATTCACGATGTTCGCCTGCTCCTGGAAGATCCCGACATGTGGGTGAGGTATCACACCATAACCGCCATCGGAGACCTCGGTCTTCACGAACACGCGCACCTGATTATGCCGTATCTGGAAGATGATCAGGATGTAATGAAAATAGCCGCTGCAAAAGCCGTGGCACAGATGTCGGCCCGGGAGGCAGTAGAGAGGCTCAACTCACTCGCCGACGACAAAAACAAAGACCTGGCCGAGGCCGCCCAAATGGCTTTGTCTCGGATCGGAGGACCAACTTGATGAACGCGCCGTCTATTCTGGTAGTCGATGACGAGCTGCTTATTCGCGATCTGCTCTATGATTTCTTTACCAGCCAGGGCTGGTCCATATCGGTGGCAGAGAACGGCGAAAAAGCGCTGGAGATCATTCGTTCGCGCAAAGTCGATCTTGTACTCTCCGACATCAAGATGCCGGAAATGGACGGCTTGACGCTGTCGAACAGGCTGAAGGAAACACATCCCGGACTCCCGGTAGTACTCATGACCGGGTTTCCCTCGGTGGACACAGCCGTGTCGGCCCTGCGCAACAAGGTGGAGGATTACGTCATTAAACCGTTCAACATTAACCAACAGTACAAGTTGCTGGAATCCAAACTGACCGGAGCCGGGGCATAACCATCCGGCCGGATACTCGGAAAAAAAGGGTGCTGTATGGTTTCGACTTTCGATTCCGAGATTAACATGACTCCGGAAGAGTTCCGGATGATTCGCGACTTCATTCATGAGAAGAGCGGCATGTACTTTGCGGAAAACAAGACCTACCTGGTGAAGAACCGCTTGCAGAAGCGGATGGCTGAACTGGATATGAAGACCGTTCGGGACTACTTCTACCACGTGAAGTATGATGTATCGCTCAAAGAGTTTAACCGACTCATGGATCTCGTGACGACGAACGAAACCTCGTTTTTCCGCAATGAACCGCAGCTCAAAAGCTTCTCCGAAGAAGTGCTGCCGCTGATTGTTGATGAGAAGCAAAGAGGACGGGGACCGAAGTCGCTCAAGATATGGTCGGCCGGCTGCTCTACCGGAGAGGAACCGTATACGCTGGCTATCATGATCCTTGAGAAGCTCAAATCTGTCAATGGCTGGAATGTTGAGATTATTGCCAATGACATATCCGAAGAGGTGCTGGCCAAGGCCCGGCGCGGTGAGTACTCGGGCCTGACCCTGAGAAACGTCGCCCCTGATGTACTGCGGAGGTATTTTACTCCTGCCGGGGATCTGTACCGGGTCAACCCTGAGATCAAGGCGCTGGTGAAGTTTTCGCACCTGAATCTCAGCGACCAGCGGAAGATTTCCATGATGTCCAATGTGGATGTTGTGTTCTGTCGCAATGTCATGATCTACTTCTCGGAAGAAGTCAAAAAACAGGTTGTCCGCGGCTACTACAATGCGCTGCGACCAGGCGGGTACTTCTATATCGGGCATTCGGAAACGCTGCACGGCATCTCCAAGGCATTCAAGCTCGTGTACTTCAAGAATGCGCTTGTTTACCAGAAGGAGAATGTCACGGCGGAGAAGACGGCAACTGCCGAACGCACTTTGGCAACGTCACGCCCGGTACCGACCGCGCAGACAGCCACCAGTGCCGATTCCGGCGCCGCCCGGGCCATGGAACTGTTGAGCAAGATTAAGCCGATTAACGTGAAAAAGTAGTCTGTAACAGATATACGTGGGAATACTCTCATGACTCACACAGTTTTAGTAGTCGACGATTCTCCGACGGTTGTCAAGTTTGTAACGATCTCGCTGAAGAGCAGGGGATTTCAGGTCGTTGCCGCCTGCGACGGAATGGATGCGCTTGAGAAGCTGTCCACCCTGTCCGGGACGGTTGACCTGATTATCACCGATCTCAACATGCCGAACATGGATGGTTACACACTTATCGAAACTGTGCGGCAGAACCAGGATTACCAGCTTACGCCGATCATCATTCTCTCCTCAGAGGAGAACGAAGAGGATCGTAAGCGGGGCATACAGGCCGGAGCGACATCCTATCTTGTCAAACCGTTCCGTCCCAACGTACTCCTGACGGAAGTAATGAAACACATGGAATCCGAAACGTCAAAAGTCGCAGGATAAGGAGGCGTCGTGGCTGACTTGAAGATTTTGGCGGTTGATGATAGTCCGACGATGCGTCGAATCATCATCAACACACTCAAAAGGGCTGGCTACAGCGATGTCGTGGAAGCCACTGATGGCAAAGATGCGCTGGCCAAAATGAAGGTGGAACAACCCAACTTCATTATCACTGACTGGAATATGCCGGAGATGGACGGTCTGACGTTTGTGACCACCATTCGGTCAACGGATGAGTACAAAAACCTCCCGGTATTGATGGTCACCACCAGGTCCGTGAAGGACGACATCGTAGATGCCATGAAGGCGGGTGTGAATAGCTACATAGTGAAACCATTCACCCCGGAGACCCTGAAAGCCAAAATCGACCAGATTCTGGCCGGATGAACGTTCCACAGGAGGAAGCAATGTCAGCCGATACGTCTCTGAATGCCAAGATCCAGAAGGAGGTTGCGGAACTCTCCCAATCGATCTTCACCCTGATGGAGGGATTCCGGCAGCTTCGTGACCCGCTGGCCGAGTCACGGGAGAAAGTCCCCCAGGCTACCAGTCAGCTCGACAAGATAAGTGAGCAGACCGAGGCCGCCACCCAGCGCATGCTGGACACCGTCGAACAAATCACCCAGCGCGAGGAAGAAGTTATCGCCGACGCCACATCGATCAAAGAGCAGATCGAGGCCGGCGATCATAACGCCCCGCTGGCGATCGCCGATGACATTATCCAGAAGGCTAATGTCAACCTGAATGACGCCTTCATGATCATGGACTCGTTGCAGTTTCAGGACATCACCGCCCAGCAGATGGATCATGCCGCCTCGCTGCTCGAGGATATCGAAGCCAAACTGCACGACATCATGGCCTGTATGGGCGAAGCCGGTGAAGAGGAAATGCCCGGTCCAGGCCCCAAAAGGGACCGCGCCTACGATCCTCACGCCGATCTTTTCGACAAAAAGACCAATCAGGAAGATATTGATTCGCTGTTTGCGGAGACCGACAAGTAATAAACAAAACGGAATCTTATGACCAACGATACCGACTTCGAACTGGATGAAATGAAGGAAATCATTGATGATTTCCTGGTTGAGGCCGACGAATTGATTGCCTCAATTGACAGCAACCTGGTCAAACTGGAGTCTCGGCCCGGAGATCTTGATCTGTTGAACGAGATATTCCGCGGCGCTCATACCGTCAAAGGAACTTCCAGTTTCCTGGGCTTCGAGCAGGTGACGACCCTCACCCACAAGATGGAAGACATCCTGAACAAACTCAGGAAGTCGGAACTGGTCGTCACGCCGGAGGTCATGGATCTCCTGCTGGAGTCGGTTGATGTATTGAAGGTACTGCTCGAAAAAGTACGGGTCGGGGACATGAGCCTTATCGACAACGATGATCTGCTCAACCGCCTCATTGCCGCCCACGACGGTGGAAGTGCGGCGCCGCCCCCGAAGGCCACCAAAACGCCTG
>JAHIVM010000064.1 GCA_018816665.1 Candidatus Zixiibacteriota bacterium | reverse complement strand
TTCCCTTCGCCAAAGGGCAAGAGCGAGGAAACCCAGAACGCGGTGTCGGGCGACAGCATTCATTTTTCGATTGCGGATGATCGCCTGACCAGGGTTGATGTAATCGGGGGTGCTGCCGGACGGTTTCTGGATACCAAACTCAGTCGAGTACCGGTTGACTCGTTAACCGATGACAGCGGTGCGACTGTCGCGCAGATCCTGAGTGACACTGAGAAGGAAACTACCCCCGTGGCGGACTCGGCGGCCATACTGGACTCTCTGCTGACGTTGCCTGACTCTCTGCGAACATCTCCGCGCATGATCAGCACGACAGATACGATTGACTACGCCGCACACCACATCCGCTACGGACTCTCCGACTCACTAATAACACTCAGCAAGGGCGCCCATACGGTATCCGGTACGGTTGTGCTCGATGCCCACCTGATTGAACTGGATACCCGGTCACGGGTGATTGAGGCGTATTCGGCGGCTCCTGTCGAGGCGGGCGGTGACTCGGCGGAAACGTTTGCAAGCCTATTGCAGCCGAATGCCATCCCGGTCCTGTTGCAGGACAGGGACCAGACGATGCAGGGCGACTATCTGCGCTACTCTCTGGACACGAAGAAGGGCCGTATAGTAACCTCGAAGTCCAAATACGAGACCGGGTTCTTCTACGGTTCCAATCTCTACCGGCAGACCGACGAAGTGTTTTATCTGGAGGGCGGCGACTATACAACCTGTGATTACGATGAACCGCACTTCCATTTCCATTCGTCTCACCTGAAGTTGATCAACGGCAAGCGCCTGGTCGCCAAGCCCGTCATTATGTACCTGGGGCGTTTGCCGATCTTTGCCATCCCGTACTATGTGTTCCCGCTGGATCGGGGACGACGGTCCGGGATTCTGCCGTTCTCGCTGGGCAACTTCGAGCGGGGAGAACGCCAGATTGAAAACCTGGGGTATTATTGGGTGGCATCGGAGTACTGGGACTGGCAGGGGTCACTGAGTTATTACGAGTTGAACTCGACTGTCAATTTTCGCACTGAAGTGCGGTACAACAAGCTGTACGCGTTTAATGGGTCGCTTCGGGGTGAATATGCGCGCGAGACCGGTTACTCGTCGAGCAGCGGCACGGAGAGTAAAAAAACACGCTGGTTTTTCAGGGGCAGCCACAGCCATGAGTTTTCGCCGACTTTCAAGCTGAGCGCCTCCGGGCAGATTCAGTCGGACAAGAGCTACTTCACAGATTTCTCCACCGATCTGAACCAGCGCCTCAATCGGAATGTGACATCGCAGATCGACTTCACGAAAAGATTCGGTAGGTCAGTCACGGTCTCGGGAAAGGTTCGGCACGATGAAAACCTTGACACCGAAACGAGAACCGACTATCTGCCGGATTTGGGGATATCGCTGCCGACCATCAGTCCGTTCGGGGCCGGAAAGCTGAACGATGAAGGTCGGCTGGAGAGCAAATGGTACAACCAGTTGAGAGTCAGCTACCGTCCCCGAATGACCAATTACTCCACGCGCAAAACGAACTTCGCGGTAGACTCTCTTCTGGATACGACCATCACCTATGACACCACCTGGACAACCGTTGTTGATACGCTTACCGGAGAGACTGATTCGACTGTGACGGCGATTGATACCAGTCTGGTCGAGGACTGGATACCCTCGGATACAATCAAAACCCGATCTCGCAAGAAATACACACGGGTCGACCACACCGTCGTCGCCAATCTTCCGCTGACGATAGCGAAGTACTTCAACTTCAATCCGAGTTTTACCTATCAGGAGAACTGGTTCAACATCTACCGTACCGATCAGTCGGACACGGCAGGCCTTGACCCCACCACCTACCGGACCTACATGTACACGACCGGCGCGTCGTTGAGCACAAAGCTCTATGGCACAGTGTATCCAAACGTCTTCGGTCTGGTGGGCTTGCGACAGGTTCTCACTCCCACGGTGTCCTACGACTTCACTCCGGAAAGCAACCGGCATCCCGAGGTGAATGCTTATGCCGGTGGATCGGCTCGCAGTACGAGTCGCAGCCAGCGTATCGGCGTGTCGCTCAGCCAGGTCTATCAGGCCAAGGTAAGGAAGGAAGCGGGGGAGAGGAATCTGGAGTTGGCGACGTTTACGTCCAACTTCTCTTACGACTTCGAGAAGGACTCGCTGCAGTTTTCTGACCTGAACACGGCGATCCGATCTAATGTACTACCCAGGGTGACCATCAATGGCTCAATGCGGCACTCACTGTACAAGAAGGGAACCTCGGACCTCGATTTCTGGAATCCGAGACTGCTTGATTTCGATGCCAGCGCCAGTCTGACCATGTCGGGTTCCAACTTCCTGTTTGATGACCCGGGACAGAAAATGCCACGCGGAGCAGACTCGGCATCGCAGGTGCCCGGTCAACCCGGCAGTTCGGGATTCGGCGGCTCGGGAGGCTGGACGTTATCGCTGTCGTATACGATAGACCAGAGCGGTTTCGGAACCAACAACTTCAGACGCCGGAGTTTCCTGAATCTGAACCTTGGGTTCAACCTGACGCCGACCACAAGGATAACGTACAGAACGTCTTACGACCCTATAGCGAAGAAGTCCAGCAACACCGAGATCCGCATCGATCGCATGCTTCATTGCTGGCAGGGATCGTTCAACTGGGTGCCGGTGGGGTCTAACCGGGGCTGGGGCTTCAGGCTGAATGTGCTTGCGATTCCGGCTCTGAAGATCGACAACAACCAGAGCAGTCTCCGTTCAAGCTACTTCACGGAATCCTTCTGATTTGTCAAAAACCCCGTCATAACGCCAAAAAACACGAAAATCGCACGCTATTTTATGTTGACTTGAGGAGCGATTCGGCGGTTTTTTGACCAAAATTAAGTACTAAGCAATAACAAGAAATACAGGGAAGGGTAATACCATGACCAAGGAAGAAATGATTGGCAGAATGGCCGATGAGTCCGGTATCACGAAGAAGCAGGCGACAGTGGCGTTGGAAGCGTTTATTGGCGGGATCACCGACGGTTTGAAGAAAGGTGACAAGGTCAGCTTCTCCGGATTCGGCACCTTTGCAATATCCGCTCGCAAGGCGCGCACCGGTCGTAATCCGCAGACGGGCGCCGCTATCGACATCCCGGCCACCAACGTTCCCGTGTTCCGGGCCGGCAAGAACCTCAAAGAGGCAGTCAGAAAGTAACTGGCAGTATCTTGAATTTGAAGGGCAGGGCGACTGGCCCTGCCTTTTTTTCTGACTCTATGACCGGCTCACAGACCCTTAAACGCAGATACTGAGCAGCAATGGCGCGCGGCAAAAAGAAAAAAAGTCCTTTCTGGAACGACCGCAGGAAAAAAGTCGCCGGGGCACTGGTTTTTGTCCTGGCGGTGGTTCTCCTGATCTCCCTGGTGTCACACAGTCGGCTCGATGACGACCGGATTACCGGTGAGGTCGACGGTCACCTCAATCCTTTCGAGATATCCTATCGCAATCAGGGCGGAATGCTGGGTGCGTTCCTCTCCTACGCGTTGACCATGCTGCTGGGCTGGATGGCGTTTTTTATCCCCTTTGGCCTGATTCTCGGCGCCCTGCGGGCGTTTTCCTCCGAGTGGGGGAGTCGGTTCGAACTTAACGGTTTTCTGCTGTTTGTGATTTCCCTGATGGGAACCGTGATGTTCAACGTGCATCTGGTTGTCCGACCCACCGTGGGATTTGAAACCGGGACGATCGGCGGGTATCTGGGGACCAATCTCACCGAACTGGCAGTCAAAATCGTTGGTGAGTTGGGCTCTTATGTCGTTTTTGGCGGTCTGGTGATAATTCTGCTCATGACGTACACGTCCATTACGCCGTTGCTGTCGGTCCATTTGAAACTGCCGGGCGGAGATATCATTCGCAGGATATACGGGGGACTGATAGAAGCGCTTAAAGGCGTATTTACGCTGCGGTGGCTCTCCCGCAACGGCTCTGACGACGATGACGAGACCGAGTCGTTTCAGGATCAGCTTACTCAGGAACTGGCCCATGATCCGAGCTTGTATGTTAATGACGATGATCCTCCCGTAGAGACCGGCCCGGCCCCCACCGAACTGGCCCTTGACGATCGCCCGGCCGGCAAGTCTACCGAGCGCAAAAAGGCTGTTCTGCGTCGACCCTCGGAGACAGTTCGCATCAAGGAAATGAACTATTCGTTCCCCGGGCTCGATCTGCTCGACGAAGGTGCCGACTCGGGACCGTCGGTGACAGCCGATGAACTCAACATGACCGCCCAGATGCTCAAGGAAACCCTGGAGACATTCCAGGTCAATATCCAGGGCGAGATAGACAAGTTTCCGGGGCCGATCATTACCCGATTTGAGTTCAAGCCCGGCGCGGGCGTAAAAATCAATCGTATTGTGGCTCTGGCCGATGATCTCGCACTGGCCTTGAAAGCCAAACGTATTCGAATTGTCGCGCCCATTCCGGGCAAAGCGGCGGTGGGAGTAGAAATCCCCAATCGCAAGTCCAAGACTGTCTATTTGCGCCAGATACTTGCTTCGGAAGCGTTCAACAATCCGAAGCCCATCCTGCCGCTGGCCCTCGGGACGACCATTTCCGGACGGCCGTTTGTCACCGACCTGACCAAGATGCCGCATCTGTTGATTGCCGGTTCCACCGGGTCGGGTAAGTCGGTGTGCATGAATGCGCTGATTACGTCGCTGTTGTATCGTTTGCATCCGCTGCAGGTGCGATTCGTATTCGTTGATCCGAAGATGCTTGAGCTGTCCGTGTACAAAGGAATACCGCATCTTGGACGGCCCGTTGTGACCAGCCCCAAGCGGGCAGAGAAGGTCCTGACTGATATCGTTGTTGAAATGGAACGTCGCTATCGCAAACTTGCCAATACCGGTGTCCGCAATATCGAGGACTACAATCGCCGTCAGGAGACAATAGAGACCAAAATTCCGTACATCGTGGTGTTTGTCGATGAACTTGCCGACCTCATGATGTCGGCAACCTCCACCAAGGTCGAAGCACAGATCACTCGACTGGCCCAGATGGCCCGGGCGGTGGGTATCCATCTTATCCTGGCCACCCAACGACCGTCGGTCGACGTAATCACCGGCCTCATCAAGGCTAACTTCCCGGCCCGTATTGCGTTTCAGGTGGCATCTAAAGTGGATTCGAGGACGATTCTGGATCAAAACGGAGCCGAAAAACTCCTCGGATCAGGTGATATGCTGTTTTTGAATTCCGGTGAGCCCGAGCCGACGCGCATTCACGGAGCCTGGGTATCGAGCGATGAGACCGACAAACTGGTGGCGTTTATCAAGGATCAGGGACTGGAGATGATGCCTCTTGACGGTATCTCACAGGATACCGGCGAAGTAACTGAAACGGATATCGATCTGGGGGATCCGTTATTCAAAGAGGCCTGCGAGGTTGTTATCCGGCACAAGCAGGGTTCGGTGTCCTTGCTGCAACGTCGCCTCGGAATCGGCTATCAGCGCGCGGCCCGGCTGATTGACAAACTGGAACAGGCCGGGGTGGTGACGCCTTTCGATGGCTCCAAAGCGCGCGATGTCCTGGTGGACAAGTCCTTCCTCGAGACCATGTTTCTCAACCAGGCCGAAAAACCGGCCGGAGCATCGGATTAGTCTTCCGGATGGTTCACAGGTATAATCTCACATGAAACGCTTGCTCCTTGCTGCTCTGTCAGTCATTACCGCAGTGGTCGCTGCCGGTGCCGCAGATGAACCGTTTGAGGCCTTTAAGCAGGCCACGACTCAGGCCGGCTGCAACAGGTTCACCTTCCTGTATGTGCTGGAATCCGATGTCTTCGATACGGTGGATACGACCCGGGGAGCGGCGATCATGTCGGCCGATGGCCGGTACCGGGTGGACATCGGGCCGGACACCTATCTGTACGATCTCACTTTTCTGTACAGCTACTCCTCCGATAACAATCAGGTAACCGTAGAACGCCTGGCCGATCCCGTAGCGGTGCAGCGCGAGGTTTCCTTTGTGGCCCGTCTCGACGATTACTACACCAGCAACATCGTGCAGCCGGGGTTGGAGTATCACCTTATGCGACGGGACTCAACTGACTCCAGCATACCAACATCCATGACTGTGTTTTTGCGCCCCGGCGAGGCGGAACTGGATCGCCTGGAGTTTCTGGATATCAACGACGATCTCAACCGCATGCTGGTGCTCAATCACGAGGTCCTGACCGAGTGTGCGACGGCGGCATTCCTGCCGAATTTCCCGGACAGTGTAGAGACAATAAGGCTCTATTAGCATGAAGTTCTATATCCGCAAGCTGGGGTGTCCCAAAAACGACGTGGACGCGGACTATATTGCGGCTCGTCTTGTGGCCGATGGTCATGAGGCCGTGTTGTCGGCGGACGAAGCTGAGGCCGTGATTGTCAACACCTGCGGATTTATTCAACCGGCCAAAGAGGAATCCATTGAGGATATCCTGACGCTGGCACAACTCAAAGAAACCGGCAAGGCCAGACTCCTGCTGGCCACCGGCTGCCTGTCCCAGAAATACGGCGAGGAGTTGCTCGAGGGAATCGAGGAACTGGACAGCGTTTTCGGGCACGGTGCGCTCGACGAGTTGGCGATGACTCTGAAGTCATCGGATAGGGCTCGCAAGTTCGTCAGAACTGATACCAGGCAACTGGCCTATCTGGATTGGAAAGACCGGTTTTTGTACGACAGCCTGCCTTTTTCGTATATGAAAATATCCGATGGGTGCAACCGTCAATGTACCTTCTGCGCCATTCCTGACATGCGGGGCAGATATCGCAGCCGGTCACTGGATTCGATAGTCAATGAGGCACAATTCCTGGCCGCCAACGGCAAAAAAGAACTGATCCTGGTGTCGCAGGAATCAACCCTGTGGGGGGGCGATCTCCCCGGATCCCCGGACCTGGTGCAGCTTCTGGACCGATTGGGCGACATTGACGGCATCGAGTGGCTTCGTCTGATGTATTTATATCCCGGGCAGGTGGATGACCGGCTGATCGAATACCTGGCGGACCCGTCCAACAAAACCCTGGCCTACTATGACCTGCCCCTGCAGCATATCAACTCGGAGATTCTGACGGCCATGAAGCGCGGGGTGGATCGGGCCGAAACGGAAGCCCTGGTGCGCAAAATTCGCCGTGCGGCCCCACAGGGGACGCTTCGCACGGCTTTCATCGTGGGCTTTCCGGGTGAGACCGAAGCGCAGTTCCAGGAGTTGTATGACTGGGTTGCCGAGGTGGAGTTCGATCGCCTTGGTACCTTTGCCTTTTCGGCGGAGGATGGTACCGGAGCGGAGCAGCTCCCCGACCAGATTCCGGAAGAAGTCAAAGCCGAGCGCGTTGATCGGTTGATGATGCTGCAAATGGAGATTGCGCAGGCGAAGAATAACTCCTTGATTGGGAATGTGTTGGACGTTATTATTGACACCGTCGATCCCGAGGCGGACGCAGTCGGCAGGACGCGAGGAGACTGCCCCGAGGTCGACCAGGAAGTGTATGTTCGCGGTGATGGCATACAGGTTGGAGATATTCTGCGGGCGAGAGTCGACGAAGTGAGGGAGTACGACTTGATGGCAACCAAGGTCACGGAGTCATAGCATGATACAGTTGGAGAAGCTGGGCATATTCTTGTCGCGCCCGATCGCCTTTCTGCTGGTAATCATATATCTGATACAATCCGGGCTGCTGGTGTACATGGTTACCCAGAAGTTTGAGTTGGAAAAGCAGATTGCCTTCCAGCAACGTCGTATCAACGAACTGGAAGAACGGTTGCAGATATTCAAGGCTATTGATGACTTTCAGATTGGGTTCAACGACGAGGAAGTGGGCGAGCTTACCGATGTCATCTATTCCGAAAGCCGGCGGTATCAGTACGATCCCATGTTTGTGCTGGCTGTTATCCTGACCGAGTCGTCGCTCAAAAAGGGGCAGCTTTCTCACAAAGGAGCCCGCGGCCTGATGCAGGTGGTGCCGTTTGTGGGGGAGGATGTTGCTCCTCGAGCCGGTGTGGAGTGGGACGGTGCCCACACGCTGTATGAGCCGGAATCCAATATCAAAGTGGGCACGAGGCATCTATTCGAGCAGATTCTCAAGTTTGGTGACGTCAAGAAAGCACTGGTTGCATATAATATGGGAGAGACGCGTCTTCGAAGTCTGATGCGCCAGAACAAGCCGTTACCGGCTAAGTACCTGTCCAAGGTACTGGAAACGTACAAAATGCTTAAGGAGACCTACAAGGTTTGACTACACGGTATACGGCATTTCTCCTGTTGGGCGTGATGATTCTCGCTATCGGCGCTCTTGTCGGTTGCGGCGGACCGGTCGATATGAGCAAGTTCACCGCCCGGGAGCTATTTGACAAGGGTCTGGCGGAATACGAGAAAGGCAAACACCTGCGGGGAGTGAATTACTTGCAGACGCTTGTGTTTAATTATCCCGGCGTGGAGTTCATTGATAGCGCCCAGTATTACCTGGCCCTCTCGTACTACGGTAACGACGATTACGTTTTGGGCGGAGTTGAGTTCAATCGTCTGTTGATCAACTACCCGTCGTCGGAATTCGCTCAGCAGGCCCAGTTCATGCGCGCGGTGTGCTTTTTTGAGGGCACCCCTGAAAACTACGGTCTGGACCAGACTGATCTGTATACGGCCATTAAGCAGTTTGAAGACTTCCTCATAGATTATCCTGAATCCGAAGTCACTCCCGATGCCAAAAAGTACCTGAACCTGGCGCACACCCGGCTGGCGAAAAAGCTCTATGAGAGCGGTATCGTGTATACCCGGGTGCGCGATCACCGGGCCGCCAAAGTCTACTACCAGAAGGTTGTCGACGAGTACACCGATACGGAATTTGCACCTCTGGCGACCTACCAGCTGGCGGAAGCCGAGTATAAGCTGCGGAATTGGGACGATGCTCATGAGAAGTTCCAGAACTTCGCGGTCGTTTTTGCCGATCATGAATTGGCCGCAAAGGCCCTGAAGCGTTCCTGCGAGGCGCTCATTGAGGGCGGCAAGACAGCCTTCGACGAGGCTGA
>JAHIVM010000063.1 GCA_018816665.1 Candidatus Zixiibacteriota bacterium | reverse complement strand
TATGCAGGAAGGCCGTTTTCATGTTCAACGACTTTCCTTTTTCCGAGAGCAACACCCAGATCGAGGCTACATTGCCCAGCAGACCGATGGCAGCCACCGTCAGAAAGACCCACGGGTGTGTCAGGTCCTGCGGGTTGACCAGTCGGTCATAAGCCTCAAACAGGATGTACACGGCAATCACCACCAGCGCCACTGCCGACACAAAGGCCGTCATCACCTCCACCCGCTTGAAACCGTATGTTGAACGTGTGGTTGGGGGCAGTTGAGACCCTTTGTATCCCAGCCAGGCCAGCGCCAGCGCGGCGACATCGGACAGATTGTGCACGGCATCGGCCAGCAACGCCAGGTATCCGGTCAGTATGCCGGCTATGAACTCGGCCGCCGTGATCCCGACATTCAGGAGCATGGTCCAGACGAGTTTTCGCCCGGAGACATCGGGGTGGCCATGGTTGTGCGAATGTGCCATCGCCGTATATAACAAAAAAGACTGCCCGAGGGCAGCATCTATTTGTCGCTAACAAAAATGGGACGGGGAAAGTGGGAAATCCGTTCCCGGTCACCCGGGCGGGTCATCTATCAAACGTTTCCCAAAACTGACCACCCGGTCGTTTTTGTATCCGATATCCTCATAGAATCTAATGACTTCGGCGTTGGATTCGCGAACCTGCAGGTTGATCTTCGGGCAGCCCATAGCCTTCAACCGCTGTTCCACCGCCTCCATCATGATCCGCCCGTAGCCGGACCGCCGATGCGACGGCGCCACGGCCAGATAGTTGGCCCAGCCCCGATGACCCTCATAGCCCCCCATCACGGTCGCCACCAGGCCGCTGTCGTTCTCACCGACCAGAAACAACTCCGGATTGACCTGCATCTTCCGCCTGATATCACTGGCCGGATCGTTCCACGGCACCACCAGGTTGCAGGCCTGCCAGAGCGCTATCACGCTTTGCTCATCGGACGGTTGATAGGGTCGTATTCGAAACCCGGGGTTGGTCACAGGAACGCTCCGCGAAAAGACTCAATGACGCTACATCAGCCCCACAACATAGAAGCCGAGCAGCAGCAATACAACAAATGCAACTGCCAGCAGATTGAAATACTTGTCTATGAACTGCTGGATTCTGGTACCGTACCTCTCAAACAGCAAACCTATCAGTCCCGCGACCACGAAAAACCGCAGTGACCTGGAAATGGCGGATACCAGCACAAACAACGGAAAGCTCATTTTGAAAAATCCGGCGGCAATCGTGAATACTTTGTACGGGATAGGCGTGAACCCGGCAATGCCGACCGCCCACACGCCCACTTTCATGCCGGCCACTTCCTTTTCGTTAAACCAGTATTGCGCCGTCTTCAGCATTTCGTCGGGGTTGGATCCGGACAGCGAAGCAACAAACGATAGAATGTGATGGCCGATCAAATCGAAGGCGCCGTAGCCTATCAGATACCCGAGCATGCCGCCGACAACAGATCCCACCGAACATATCAGCGCAAACCTTCGCCATTTCGTGTAAGCCCCCATGCACAGGGCAATCAGGAGAACATCCGGGGGAATCGGAAAAAACGATGCCTCCGCGGCTGACAGGCAAAACAGGGCGGTGGTGCCGTAGCGGGATTCGCCCCAGTGCAGAACCCAGTCATACAACCGGCGACTCCAGCGGAACGGGGCATTGAGCATTGTTTTCACCGCGGAGTTCGTTGTCGCCATGCTTAGTCCCTGTCCTCGATGTGCGGTTTGGTATTTTCCAGCTTGACCCGGATTATCCGGTTTTCGTCCTTGGCCAGCACGGTCAGTCGGACGTCGTCGATCAGGATGCTTTCGTTTCGCTCCGGTAGATGCCCCGCCCGTTCCATAAACAGCCCGGCCAGGGTGTCGTTTTTTTCGTCCGGCAGACTGGTATGGAGAAGCTCGTTCACTTCCCCCGGCCACACGTCACCGTCCGCATACGCCACCGTGTCCGATTGTTTCACGATCGGTGCCGCCTCGGCATCGTACTCATCCTGGATCTCTCCCACCAGTTCCTCCAGGACATCTTCCAGCGTGATCATGCCGGCCGTACCGCCGAACTCGTCGAGAACGATCGCCAGGTGGTTTTTGCCCTTCTGGAAGTCGCGCAGCAATCGCGCCAGCGGCAATGAGTCGGGCACGAAAGTGGGTTCGCGAATAAGACCGGCCAGCGAGATCCGGGACAGATCCGTCTGCTTGTCAATAAAGTCTTTGATGTAAATAACGCCGACCACGTTATCGATTGTCTTTTCGTACACCGGATATCGGCTGTATCCGTTTTCCAGGATGGCCTTCATGATGTCCTCGGAACTCGCAAAGCGCTCGAGCGCCACGATGTCGGTTCGTCCGCGCATGGCCCGCCGCACGGTACCTTCGGAAAACTCAAACACCGAGCGTACGAACTCCTCCTCGGTGTCATCGAATACCCCCCGGTGGCGACCGTCGACAATCATCTGGTTGATTTCGTCTTCCGTCACAGCATCGGTGGCGGTGGTGCGGGTAATACCCAGCAGGCGTACTATGAGCGATGCCGTACCGCTCAGCATGCGCGAGAACGGTGCTGTCAGCCGTACAAAAACGTTGATCGGTCCGGCCGAGTACCGGGCAAACCGCTCGGGATACGAAAGGGCGACGAACTTCGGGACAAGCTCACCAAGGACCACTGACAGGACGGTGATGGCGAGCACCACCGCCGCCATGGATATTATCCGGGCATACAGGACCAGCAACGGTATTTCAGACGCCCGCAACAGAAACTTCAGTTTCTCGACAATGGTGGCACCTGAAAACACACCCAGCATGGCCGCAGCCAGAGTGATACCTACTTGAATCGAGGCCAGAAACTGCTCGGGTTTTTTCCTGAGTTGTTCTGCGGTGCGCGCCCCGACTTTTTTCTCGATGACTTTCTGGCGCAGCCGTGAACTCCGACTGGCCACAATCGAGAACTCGGCCAGGGCGAAAAAACCGTTGGCCAGCACAAGCACGAAAATGGCCAGCAACTCCAGCAGCAGGTTGCTATCCATGCACGCCCGTCACTTTCGCCGGACATAACGGAATGTCGCTCGGTTCACCGGGATTCACGTCGGGTAACTCAGGCATAAGACTTGTTAGTCGCCATCTCTTTCAATCGCCGTACACGGTCTTCCACTTTCGGATGAGTCGAAAACAGCGCGGAAAGACCGCGCCCGGAAAGCGGGTTGGCTATCATTAGATGGGCCGTGGCGGGCCGCTTGTCAAGATTCAGTCTCACCGGTGCCCGGTGCAGTTTCTCAAGGGCAGCGGCAAGGGCTTCAGGTTTGCCGGTGAAACGAGCACCCTCGGCATCGGCTTTAAACTCTCGCTGGCGGGAGATGGCCATCTGGAGGACGAGGGCTATCAGGGGAGCCACGATTGCAGTCAGCAACAGGGCAAATCCACCGCCGTTGTCATCGTCGGACCTGCTCAACCCGCCGAACATCGCCCCCCAGCGGGCAACCGATGCAATCAGACCGATGGCGCCCGCAAAGGTGGCGGCAATCGTGCCTATCAGCATATCCCGGTTCTGAATATGCGCCAGTTCGTGGCCGATCACGCCTTCCAGCTCACCTGGCTCAAGCGTGGCCAGTAACCCCTCGGTAACCGCGACCGCCGCATTGTCCGGGCTGCGGCCCGTGGCAAACGCATTGGGTGCTGCCGTGGGGACAATATACACACGGGGCATGGGAATTTGCGCGTTGGTCGACACTCGCCGCACCGTTTCGAACAATTGACGGTGGTCCTGTTCGCCTATCTGGCGCGCCCGGTACATCTTCAGAACGATTTTCTCAGAATACCAGTACGTTACGAAATTCATTGCGCAGGCCACCACAAAGGCGAACATCATCCCTTGTCGGCCCCCCAGCAGACCGCCCAGAAACATAAACAGAATCACCAGGCCGGTCATCAACAGTGCTACTTTGAATCCGTTCACCGAAACTCAGACCTCCACCTGCGGGTCCAGCTACCTGCCGGTAGCATCATCACCGATTCACACTCAGTATATGGGGGCACGGGTGCAAAAGTTCCGATAAGAAGCCGGGCCGGCCGATGGCCGGCCCCTGTCTTGTTGTCGGCGCGAACCCTACCGATCACGCTTTCTCTTGCCGCGTCCGAACGACACATCGTCCGCCGGACCTACGGTCGGTTCTTCCTGAAGCGGGCTCGCCTTTTCGGCCGCCTGATTCCCCGAGGGCGGGGCCGCCGGTCTCTGGCGATGCGAGCGCATCTGGCGCGCCCGACCAAAAGCTACCGGTTCCGTCGGTGTATCTTCTGTCGGCT
>JAHIVM010000062.1 GCA_018816665.1 Candidatus Zixiibacteriota bacterium | reverse complement strand
GCCGCCGTCGTTGTTCCCCGCCAGGGCCAACGGTCCGACTGCCAGGCAGCAGAGTATACACAGCAACCGCTTCATCTGATCACCGAAATCTTTCGTCTATAGCTCTCCGTCCGACCGGAAACGTAGCGCGCCGTGATTCGGCAGAAATACGTGCCCGGGACAACATCGCGACCGGCATCGTTAATCCCCAGCCAGGTATCCTGGTCGTGGGCGCCTGCCCCCCGAAAGACGTCGACACCAATATCGGCGATACGTTCACCGGTGACGGTGAACATCTCGATATCAACCCGGGCGTCCTCGGACAGAACGTATCCGATGGTTGTTGGTCCCTCTGACGGCATGAATGGATTCGGATAGTTGGTGAATGATGCTTCCAGACCGGTGGCGGTCACCGACAACTCGACACTTCGCACCGGCATCACCACATCCCTGAGTACGGGATATCGAACCGTGGCCAGATTTCGATCGGAACACTCCAGGAATGTCGAGTCACCAAACTCGATAACATAGTTACCCAGAGGGGCATCGGCCCTGATATCGCATATCACATCGACTGCGAACTCGCTACCACGGTGCATAACCACACCGTCGCCTGTCGCCAGCATGAGACTGTCCCCCCCCAGCGAGGAGTCAGCGGCGACAATATCTTCGTCAACGGTCATGGCCACCGAGGAGAACACGGAGGCTCCGGCCACGGACACATAGCCGCCGGTGGTCCGTTGCAGAATCCTGCCGGTCATGCCGTGCAGCAACAAATCGCCCTCAGAGGTCAGACTTTCATACGCCAGTTGAATCGGAAACACGCTCACCTGCCGGGCACCGGGGTACACCAGCCGCACGTCCGTAAGGTCGGCATCGAGCAGCGGACGACCCGCGGGCAGAAACACACTGGCAGGCGGTGACTCAAACAAAAGATCGGCCGCGCATCCGGTTTGCAGAACTACCTCGGGACTGTGGGTGCTATCGGTGGCATCCGTAATCGCCAGTCCTGACACGCCGTTTATCCGCAGCATGAAATTGTCATACGGCACATCGCCCTCAAGATCGGCCAGCAGTACTATCGAAACGCTGTCTCCCGGCGAGAGAATCACATTCGCGCTATCGCAGGAAAAGAGTACTGCCCCTTCGATCAGTTGAACAAATGACTGGTACACCGGCATGCCATCTGGCCTCACGATGCCCACGCGATCGAACAGGCGGCCCGGGTCGAGCGGGACCCCGGTGCTGTCGTACACGCCGAGCGCGATGTGACGTACCAGCAGGCCCGACACATCGGCCAGTACCGGGTAGGCAATGCTTACTTCGACCAGGCTCAACGAATCGGCGCCACCTGCCACCGATGTCGGCAGCATGGAAGTCAGACATACTTCGGGACTGAGCGACGGTTGCAGGAATTCGCACCAGTTTGACAGCATGGGAAACGCCGACCCGGTGGCCAGCAGCATGGTATCGGTGACCGCCGGCAGGACGGACCCGGAGGTCAAATCGCGCACCGATAGTGACAGACTGTCAGGAACGGAGAACGAAAATCCGTCCTCTCCGGGGGATTCGATCGGCGAAACGACCAGACGCAGGGAATCTACCTCGCCCGGACTCAGGGTCAACGGGGCGTTGAGCGAAATTTCCACAGTCGTGTCCGCATCAAAATCCGACAACGAGGCCACCACGCTGCTCTGACGCATCAGCTTTATCTCACGGAACAGAACCTGCGGCATGACCGCCGATCCGGAACCGTTCCGGAAACGACAGGTGACTTTTGACAACTGGATTTGTGACGATCCGGCGGCACCGGGGTGGCGTAAATTGATCTGCACGACGGGCGCATCGGTCTGGCCCCGGTTGACAGCCGTGCCCAGCAGCGGGGTTGAGGCCACTGCCATTTGCGCGGACGGGTTGTCGATCCGGCATATGGCCGACGTCTGCGGGAAGGTCAGTCCGGGGTCAAGCGCTACCGGCTGCAACGTGTTCACGTCCAACAAGGGTATGGCGGTGGCACCGGTAATCGCCAGCGCAAATCGGGTTGCCGTGGCGGTTGGACTTATCGTCACCAGCATCGACAGGGCAACTTCAGAGGCCGGCTGAATCATCAGTGGCTGCGCAAACGCCAACTGTATGTCGGCGAGATCGGGAACGGGCTGCACTATCGCAACATTGTCCAGACTGGGGACGAGCAGCATGCGCTCAAACACCGCCGAGGCAACCTGCGGGGCGCCCATTTCGTCGAGCGTAGTCAGGCGCAGGCTGTCCAGGCGGATCGGCGCCACCGACGACGTCAGATCGCCGTGCCGCAAGACGATGGACAGCGGGAATACGTTGGCCTGACCGCGTGTCACGGCATTGGGCATCGAATTGATCAACGTTACCAGGGCCGGCGACGGCGCGGACTGGATTGTCACCGTTTCGCTCTGGATTATCGCGGAGGAGTCCGCCGACACCAGATCGAAAGCTCCTACCCGCCACGACACATCGCCCGGACCAACGGCGGTATAGAAAAAGGTGAAGTCGGCCGAGCTTCCGGCGGCCAGGTTAACCGGACCAATAGAACTACTGTCAAACGTGACTGCCGACGGATTGGTCAAACTCATGACCGAGGCGGTAACACTGTCCATGGCAACCGTCTGCAGGTTGGTGGCGGTGATCCGGACGCCGATGGTCTGACCGACCGTATACTCCGACTGTATGTCGGCAAAGTCAAGCCGCAGGCCGGAGTTTGAAATTGTAAAGCCGATCTCGCCGTCCACCGGAACGTCTATCGGACCGTCATTGCCCGAGGCGTACTCACAACCATTCAACGGTATCACGGCGTGGAACTCAGCGCCCGGCGTGGCGCCTGCAGAGACAGCCGCAATCACAAACAGAACCGGCGGATCGGTCAGTATTTCCAGATTCATGCCGGTACGTTCCCAACGGCCGCCGGCGTACACCATGCTTCCCAGCGACAGGTCGGTTCCCTGCCATACACCGTCATCATTCGCATCCGCCCAGAGGGCCAGCGACGAGAAATCGGATCCTACCGCATCGCCGGTGTTTTCAATTCTGAGCGAGCGCAGCGTGTCCGGTCGATCGCCGTTTCGGGCCGGTCGTACACTGAATACGGTGACATCGCTGTCATTGGGTCGAAGCGTTCGCGAGATCACCGCAGGTGTTCCGTACTGCTCGGCCACGGAGCCGTTGACAACCATGTACCCGCCGCTGGTCAGCGGCAGGTCACCGTTGATATTCACGCTGGCGGCAAAACTCAGGTCAGCCGGACCATTAATGGAGACCGCCAGGCTATCGGAGTCCACGACATTCAGCGGTAAATTTGCTTCCACAAAGAAGTAAGACAGTGACTCCGGCGGCAGGACAATGTCCAAACCGGTCATGCGTAGACTCTGGTCGGAAAAAGAACCAACAGCTATTAATGGATCGCCGTCGTGAGTCCGACTCGCGTTTTCATCGAAAAACAGGGATACCTGCCCCAGTTCACCGTCAACAAACGCTGTCGTGGATCGTGTCCGGGATATGTTGGTCAGCTCAAGCGAGGACAATGTCTGTGTCTCGCTCGAATAGCCGTTGTACAACGCAAAGGTCAGAATCGGCACATCCATACTTCCCGGGGCGATCGGCGACGAGATAGCAGGAACGGATATCACGGTTATGCGATCCGACGGAAACGCGAGATGAGATTCAGGGTCCAGTACCGGGGTATCATCGGGGCCGGCCGTGCCCGACTGATAGATTATTCCACCCACCGGAATGCGGAAGTCAAGACTGCCGCCGTCAAACTGCAGGTTGGCAATGTCAACCGTCAGGATAAACGGCGTCAGCGTATCGGTCAAAGCGGCTGCCAGCCCGGTGGCAAACCAGTTTCCGGCTCCGTAAGTCAGGCCGGATACGCGCGGATCATCATTGGTAAGGCCGTTGCCGGTCAGGTCACGGTATAATTCAACGCCGCGCAGAGCGTAGGCGTCGTCAAGTGAACCGGAGTTCCGTACCGTAATGCTCGACAGCACCGCACTCGCATATCCGTCGCGCGGCAGTGAAAAACTCATTATCGGTATGCGGGATTGCCCACCGTACAAAACGCCGCCGGACAGTTCCTGGGTTACAACGGCGGTCGCCGGAAACGCACTGATCACGAAAGGCGTGCTGTTTGCAAGCGGGAAGGTTCCTACAATTGCCGTCGCGGGCGACGTATGAATGGCGGTTGAGTCATCCAGGCGCAAACCAATCGTATTGCCGTCGCGGGCCGTATACAGACCGAGTTGCGCGGCAAACAACAACGTGATCGTCTCTCCCCCGCCGCCAATAGTCAGACCGGAGAAGTCTACCGTGGCGCTGCCTCCGGTTGGTACGACCGATGCGACCAGCGTATCAGTCGCCCCGATCTCAGCCGGATTGCCATCGCGATTGAGATAGACCAGCAGGCTGTCGATCTGGCTGTCCAGCTGTCCAATCGTGGCGCCGAAGGGCGACACATGGGCCAGTGACAACGTGATGCTGTCAATGTCAGTGGCTCCGGCATAGCCGTTGGTCAGGCTGATCGCAAGCAGGGCTCCGGAGTTCGCTCCGGGTATCAGGGACCGGGCAGGTATGGGAATCGCCGACACGGTCAGCTCTTCCTGGGAGCGAATCACAATCGTATCCACCGGGCCGACCGGTCCGTCAAGAGGACCGTCGTTGCCCGACACCACCTGTATACCGTCGAGCGGGATGTACGGCGCCAACGTAGCGCCGTCATCGGGATAGGCCGCGACTTTCGCGACCAGCAGGAAATCTGTCGATATCTGGGTCAACGGCACCGAGAGACCCGATAGCATCCAGAGATCTCCGGTATACACCAGTCGCCCGATTCGCGCCTCGTTGGCGGCACCCGTCCAGCCATCGCCGCTGGTATCCTGGTACAGCAGCAGGGAGTCAATATCTCCCGGTCCCGCGGTACCGTCCACAGCCACCGTCACCCGGGACAACACATCGGTGGCATACCCGTTGCGAGGGATACTGATGGTAGCCACATGCTCAAGGGAATCCGAGGGTGCAATTTCATCAACGCCGGAGGGAGTCAAGACCAGTTGCGACGCCGTCATGCCGTTTATAATGAGGCGGCCTATTGAATTCGAGGTGTCAGCCCCAACCACGATCGTGCCGTCGGAGGTGCTGATATCGGTCGCCGGAACAACATACGTGTCCAGCGTATCGCCGTCGTGAGGCTGATCCGCGATGCGCAACCCGACAATAAATGAACAGGCGGAATCAGACTCTATATTCACGGCCGCAAACGACAGCGATACCGATCCGGCGTCGAAGGCCGCGGCGGCCAACAGGCTGTCGGTCGGGGTCAACAGTGAATCATGATCGGCATCGCGGTACACCATGACCGAATCGACATTGCCAAAACGTTCTGATTCAACACCCGGTCCCCGGAAATCACTGTTGACCGCTATTCCGGTAACACTCTTGGTCTCGTTGTAGAAGTTTTCCAAACGGAAGGCATGCACCGGGACGAATGATTCTCCCGGCAGCACCACGGCATTGCCCAGGGGAATCGTGGTCAGGAACAGCTCTTCCACCGTGACAACATCGCTGGTGTCCGCAGTACCATTGATACTGCTGCTCGCCGTCACCCGCGCGGCGCCCGGACGGGTGGCCACAAACAATCCGCTGTCGGTGATGTAACCTGAGCGGCCCATAGCCGACCAGGTCAAATCGCCGATCGCGGCTGAGTTTGCATCGGAGTCCAGCCCGCTGGCCGTAAACTGCAGGGAGTCCCCCAGACCGACCACCGCCGAATCGGGAGATATGACAAGACTGACGATTTCACCCGGCGTGACCTCCAGATAGACCGAGGTATCCACGGGGCCAAGATTTGATTCGGCTATGATTCGGCCGACACTCGCCGTAGTGGCATCAAACAGCCCGGACGCATCTACTGATCCTATTCCACCCGTCACCGACCACGTGATAGTCCCGGAATCGGTCGCAAAGCCGAGGCCGTCGAACGCCGCGACAGTAAACTGCAGCGTCGAATCGGCGGATACAATCGCCGAGTCCGGTGAGATCACAAGAGTCTGCGCGACCCCCGGAGTAACGGTAATGTTACCGGTAGTATCCGCCAGCCCGCCGGCGGTGGCGACTATTTGACCGGTGCCTGTGGCCATAGGCACAAACAGGCCTGAACTATCGATTGTCCCGATCCCTCCAAGAACTGCAAATCCGGGAACCAGG
>JAHIVM010000061.1 GCA_018816665.1 Candidatus Zixiibacteriota bacterium | reverse complement strand
TTGCGGTTGATCACCCGGCGGTACGGGTCGTTCAGATCCGACGTGGCAAACCGGCCGCCTTCAAGAGGCACCAGCGGCCGCAGATCCGGCGGAATGACCGGGATCACTCGCATGATCATCCACTCCGGACGATTCTGCGACTGACGGAACGATTCGAAAATCCTGAGCCGTTTCAGAGTGTCCTTTTTGCGCTGGACCGAGGTTTCCACCTTCACCTGCGCGCGCAAAGTCGCCACCGTCTCGTCGATATCGATCTGGTGGAGAAGCTCGTGCACGGCATCCGCACCCATACGGGCATCGAATTCCTTGCCGGCGTCTTCCAGTTCGATGAACTCCTCTTCCGTGATGACATCGCCAACCTGGTACGAGGAATTCCCCGGATCGATCATGATGTAGGCTTCGTAATAGAGGATCTTCTCCAGTTCACGGATGGAGAGATCCAGCATGTGGCCGATGCGGGACGGCAGTGACTTGAAGTACCAGATATGGGATACCGGCACGGCCAGTTCAATATGCCCCATGCGCTCACGGCGCACCTTTGACTGGGTGACCTCGACGCCACAGCGATCGCAAACGATGCCGCGGAAGCGGATACGTTTGTATTTGCCGCAATTGCACTCCCAGTCCTTGACCGGCCCGAAAATCCGTTCACAGAACAGACCATCGCGCTCCGGTTTGAACGACCGGTAGTTAATCGTCTCAGGCTTCGTCACCTCGCCAAACGACCACGACAGAATCGTCTCCGGCGAAGCTATCTGAATCTGAATTGCCTGAAAGTCAGACGGCTTTTTCTGCTGTCCGTACGTCCTGCTGGTGATATCAACCACGGCTCACTCCTTTATAACGTCAGTTCGATGGACCTTGCTGTCGCACCATGCGAACTGCCTATTTCTCAAGCAATTTGACATCCAGACCAAGGGCCTGCAATTCCTTGATCAGCACGTTGAACGCTTCGGGATATCCGGGTTCCGGCGGGTTCTCACCCTTCACGATAGCCTCGTAAACGCGGCTGCGACCGGTCACATCGTCCGACTTCACCGTCAGCATCTCCTGAAGCGTGTAGGCGGCGCCGTACGCTTCCAGGGCCCAGACTTCCATTTCTCCAAACCGCTGGCCGCCAAACTGCGCCTTGCCACCAAGGGGCTGCTGCGTCACCAGCGAGTACGGCCCTATCGACCTGGCATGGATCTTGTCATCAACCAGGTGCGATAGCTTGAGCATATAGATATAGCCGATAGTGATTTCGTTATCGAACGCATCACCCGTGCGGCCGTCCAACAATTCCGTCTTGCCGGTGTCCGGCAGGCCGGCCTCAGCGAGACGAATCTTGATGTCATCCAGGGAGGCGCCATCAAACACCGGGGTCGCGATTTTCTTGTCCTGGGTTTTTGCAGCCCAACCCATATGCGTTTCGAGAATCTGGCCGACATTCATACGCGACGGAACACCGAGCGGATTGAGAATAACATCAATCGTCGTGCCATCGGGCTTGTACGGCATATCCTCGATCGGGACAATCTTGGAAACCACACCCTTGTTACCGTGACGTCCGGCCATCTTGTCACCCACCGAAATCTTGCGGCGGATGGCAATCGTGACCTTAACCAGCTGTTTCACTCCCGGGGGAAGTTCAGCACCACGGACAACCTTGTCAATGGACACCTCTTTTTCTTCCAGCTTCCGGTTGAGCAGAGCGGCGGCCTCGGCTATCACCGATTCCACCTGCTTGTTCACCTTGTCGTCGTTGCAGTACCCTTCAGGGGCAACCGCATTGTCGACATCAAAGCTGTCGAAGAACCCGGCCTCATACTTGTGGCCGGAACGAATCAGCACGGAGTTGTCGACAACCGAGCGTACGAGGTGCGATGTCTGGCCCTCGAGGAGTTCTCCCATACGACGGTTGCGGAGTTGCGTGATATCCAGCATTACCTTGTGGTAGTGCTTGTCAATCGCGGCCTTCTCCTTCTTCTCCTGCTTTTTCGCATCTTCCGTCTTTTCCTTGCGACTGAAAACGCGGGTCTTGATCACGACACCCTTCATTCCGGGCGGCGCTTTCAACGAGGCATCACGCACGTCGCCGGCCTTCTCTCCGAAAATCGCTCGCAACAGGCGCTCTTCCGGCGACAGTTCGGTTTCACCCTTCGGCGTCACCTTGCCCACCAGAACATCGCCGGCCTCAACCTCGGCGCCGTCGCGGATAATGCCGCGCTCATCGAGATTCAGCAGGGCTTCTTCCGACACGTTGGGGATTTCGCGGGTAATCTCCTCCGCGCCCCGCTTCGTATCGCGAACCTGCAATTCATATTCTTCAATGTGAATGGACGTGAATACGTCTTCATGCACCAGGCGTTCCGACAGGATAATGGCATCCTCGTAGTTGTACCCGCGCCACGGCATGAATGCCACCAGCGCGTTGTGGCCGAGCGCCAGTTCACCGTTGTCCACCGCCGGACCGTCGGCCAGAATCTCACCCGCTTCCACCACCTGCCCCAGTTTGACCACCGGACGGTAGTTGATACAGGTATCCTGGTTCGAACGACGATACTTGGTCAGCAGATACAGGTCATCCTCAACCCAGCCGAGCGTGCCCGGAGTGGATTTCAGTTTCGGCTTCACAATAACGCGCTCGGCGTCAATGTACACGACCTCGCCGGGATTCCTGGCCTTCACCACCACGCCGGCGTCAAGCGCCACTTTGCGCTCCATGCCGGTACCCACGCAGGGTGAGTCGGTGATAAGCAGCGGAACCGCCTGGCGCTGCATGTTGGAGCCCATAAGCGCGCGGTTGGCATCATCGTGTTCCAGGAACGGAATCAGCGAGGCGGCCACCGAAACGATCTGCCGGGTGGACACGTCCATGTACTGAACATCGTCCGCCGCCACCTGGGGATAGTCGGAACGTCGACGCACCGTCACCGGATCGTTGACAAATTTACCCTTGTCATCAAGAGGCTCGTTGGCCTGCGCAATGAAGTACCGGTCTTCTTCATCGGCCGACAGGTACTGAATCTCATCGGTGACCTTGCCCTTGGACACCTTCCGATACGGCGTCTCCAGGAAACCGTAGCGGTTGATCCGGGCAAACGTGGCCATCGACGTGATCAGGCCGATATTCGGACCTTCCGGCGTCTCAATCGGGCACATCCGGCCGTAATGCGTATGGTGTACGTCGCGGACCTCAAAACCGGCCCGCTCTCTCGTGAGACCA
>JAHIVM010000060.1 GCA_018816665.1 Candidatus Zixiibacteriota bacterium | reverse complement strand
GCGGTGACATCGTGCACGATTTCATCGGTGATCGCCTGCAGCGGCGTGTGGGCAACTTCTGAGAGTTTCCCCGAGGCCTCCCGGGCCGCGCGTCCGAGAAGGTCAAACAGGTTCTCGCTTTTGTCGGTGAAACTGGAGTCCCAAACCAGGGCGTTGTTCTCGCGGGTGTAGATGGAGAGCGACAACTTGATTGACTCCTGCCATTTCATCAGCGAACCCACAACCACAAAATGCGAACGCAGTTTGTCGAACACTTCTTCGATATTCCGACGGTAGCTGGTGGTTGGTTCGGCGGTTACTACCAGATTTGTTCGACGGGAGAGTTCCTTGATGACATCCTCGGTGAAGCCCTCGCAGAAGTAATCCCAGCTGGGGTCGCCCGACATGTTGCGCAAATCGATCACGGTGACTGTCTGACGTTGCTTGACATAACGCTCATCCGGTTCGCTGACCCGTTCAAGCCCGCGGCGCAGGAGGCCGGCTACCTCGGCGGCGGTGTCCGGACGTTCCTGCGGCCGTTTGGCCAGCAGGCGCATAACGAGTTCGTCCACCCACGCCGGCAAGTCCGAGATCACTTCGCCCGGCGGCGCGGGATCCTCATGGAGGATGGAATAAATAATACTGGAGGAATACACACCTTCAAACGGGCGCACCCGGGTCAGGATTTCGTAGAGAACCACGCCGTAGCTGAAGAGATCGGACTGGGCTGTGGTTGGCTCGCCAGCCAATTGCTCTGGCGCCAGGTAATACAACGTACCCTCGACATTGCCGCTCGAATCGACCGCATCGGTATCGGCCTGCCAGGCCAGGCCGAAGTCAAGGATGCGCGGGGTGCCGTCGGATGCCAGCAGGATGTTCTCCGGCTTCAGATCGCGGTGCACCAGTCCTGAATGATGTGCCGCCTGAACCCCTTCGGCGATCATGACCGCCAGTTCGATACGCTGGGCAAGGCTAAGCGCTTCACTGGCCGCGCGGATATCGTCACCCTCGACAAACTCCATGGCGAGGTAAGGGAGACCGTCAGCCTCATCGTGATCGAGAACTTTGACGACAAAGGGGGAGTCGACCGATCGGCACAGGTCGGCTTCTGTGGCGAGCTGGCGACGATAATCGTCGGAATCGGCCAGTTCCGGATTGAGTACTTTCAGGGCCACCGGGCCCGGGTAGTCCGACGAGACGGCCCGGTAGACCGTCCCCGCCCCGCCCTGTCCGAGGGTGGTCTCAATCGTGTACCGGCCCAATCTCGATCCGGGAACAAGCACCTTATCAACCCACGTTATAGTACATTACCAAGTTTGTGCTCAATAACTTACAATAAGCTATCGATCGCAAACGCTCCACAATAAAGTGCAGGGAAAATCCGCCGATGCCACAGATTTCTGATATTGAGCTATCACGCCTGAAAGGTGCGGTCGATGAACTGGCTACCCTGAATCAAATCGCCAGCGCCATCAATGTGACGATGTCGGTGGATGACATCACAGCTACGATTGTCGATCACTGTCGTCGCCGTGTCAAAGCGGAACAGGGGGCGATATTCCTGCTTGAGAATGACACTCAGAATGCTGATCGATTCAAGACCTTCGTGCGTCGCGTGGACAAGACCGAGGGACTGATACCGTTCCACCTGAATCAGAGTCTGCAGGGGTGGATGGTAAAAAACCGGGCGCCGCTCAAAGCGAATGATCCCGATCACGATGATCGTCTCCGGGGCGTGAACTTCGCCGCGCTTGGCATGCATTCGCTGGTGGCGGCACCGCTGATGGCCCGCAGCGGCTTAATCGGCCTCCTGACTCTGTTCAATAAGCAGGCCGAGGGGGGGTTCACTGATTTCGACCAGCGTTTCCTGGGGATCGTAGGAACGCAGGTGGCCAAAGTGATCGAAAACGCCCGGCTCTTCGAACAGCAACAGCGCCTCGCGGAGATGGAAAAGGAAATGAAAATTGCCCAGTCGATTCAGGCCGGGTTTCTTCCCCGCGAAAACCTCGAAACCGATAAAGTCCGCGTGCTGGGGTTCAACGTTCCTGCGCGCGAGGTCGGCGGCGACTATTTTGACATTATCCCGCTCAATGACGACGATGTGTTTTTGTCTCTGGGTGATATCTCCGGCAAGGGCCTTCCGGCGGCGCTGTTGATGAGCAATGCCCAGGCGGTACTGCGTTCCCGGCTCCACGGGACAGTCGCTCCCGATCTGCCGGTCCTGGCCGACTGTCTCAACCAATTAATCTACCATTTCACCGCTCCCGACCAGTATATCACCGGCACGTTTGGTATCTACAACAGCACGTCCGCCACCTACAGCTACATCAACGCCGGCCATCTGCCTCCCCTGATAGTCCGCGGCGACGGCACCATAGAGAAACCGGCCACGGCCGACCTTATTTTTGGTGTTATGCCGGGAGCGCCCTTCCATACGCTCACCGTCGAGTTGCGTCCCGGCGACCGGATGTACCTGTATACCGACGGGGTCACCGAGGCAAACAACCCCGCCGGTGATATGTTTGGCGACGATCGCTGGGACGAACTTGCCCGCTCGTGTCGAACCCTATCCGCCACAGAGAGTTGTAAGGCGGTTCAGACTGCCATACGGGAGTTCCGGGGGGCGGCGGCGCAATCCGATGATGTCACCGTCCTGCTGCTCGAAATCCCCTAAACCGTCCTGATGACAAGGAAAGCAGACAACCCTTGTCCGTTCATAAACTTATACTTGACTGCATAGATCAATATAATCTATGTTGGTCTGTCCGGCGCCCCGTGTCTGCTGCCTTGTCTGCCGGTGGAGTCACTGCGATCACTACGCCCACTCATTAGAGGATACACATTATGAATCCCACTGTTCATGTCGTCAGGCGTCTCGTTCATCTGTTGTGTGCCATGCTGGTACTTGGGTCAGGAATCGGCGGATCTGCTATCGCTGCCGAACCTGTGAGTGCCAGTACCAACGTGACCATTATCTCGGAGGTGCCGACGATTGTCTGCCCGGATACCGTAACATCGGCCAGCACGCTCGAGGTGTGCGCGGTGCTTACGCAAAGCTGTCAATTGGAGCCGGGCGTTCCACTGCCGGGACGCGAGGTGGAGTTCTACGTGAACACGGGCTCCTGTGGAACTGGCGGTACGTACTTTGGCTCGGCCGTCACGGATGAAGACGGCGTTGCCTGTTTGCCGGTTCCTACTGAGATCGTTTACTTGCCGGACTTTTCATACTCCATCCGGATTAAGTTCAGGGGGGAAGAGGCTCCGGCGGACGGTGAGCCGGGCAACAGCGCCTGCATACCGGGTGCCTCGGTCGCCCTTTCGTCATCGAATGACTGTATCGAGAGTGCTTACAGCGAATCGTGTGACAACGGCGGGTTTACCGTGGTTGATGCCGATACCGCCGATGTCTTTTTCATACACACGGTTGATGTCGACCGGGACAACTACACGGATATCGTGTACACGGGTCAATCGGCAGCCGGACTATTTGTGGCCTACGGTACACCGGAAGGAACTCTCACCGAGCCGTTGAACTACCTGGACATACGCAGTGCGGCGGTTGACGTTGCCTTTGTCAATGGCGACACCCTGCTGGATATCGTGGCCGCCAGCGTGGACTACGTCTACATTCTCTACAATGAGGGCTACCGCAGTTTCTCCGTTGATTCAACGCCGATTGCCTCGGCCGGGTCGACTCGCCGAGGTCCATCGAGTTTTCGCCAGACGGCCGCCGGTATCGTTCCGTCGGTGGTCACCGGTCTGTTCAACGATGACCCTTATGTCGACGTGGTGGTCGCGCCCGATCAGGTGTGGTTCGGCGACGGCAACGGTGGCTTTGCTGCTGCAGTCAGCCTGCCTCTGGATTTTGAGGCCGGAGGCGGATGTGATTTCAATCGCGATGGTAAGGTCGATCTGGTGCTGACATCAGGCGACTCGACGCGGATATTCCTGAACGACGGGACAGGCGGTTTTACGGCCTCGACCGCCGTCTATACCGGTGAGCCGTCATTGATCGTTCCTCCGGTTATGGCTACGTCGGATATCAACCGCGACAGGAACTGCGACTTTGGCCTGGTTCTGCCGCTGGTCGACCCGGTCGGACAAAGCCTCGTCACGGTGGCGCTGGGGGACGGTGCCGGCGGAGTTGCTTCAAGGTCCTCATTCGCGATCGACGGGATCGCTCACAGCCTGACATTTGCGGATGTCAATCGCGACAACATGCTGGATCTGGTTCTGGTGAATGGTTCGACCCGTCAATTGTTGGTGTACCCCGGTTTTGGCAATGGGAGTTTTGATACTGTCATTACCGTCAATCTGGGAGCCGGCGACGGGGTTACCTATGCGCTGGCAACACTTGATCTGGACCGCGACGGCAATTCCGATTTTGTCACCGGCACGCTGAACGGAGGCGATATCATCTTGGCTATCAATGATGGCGGCGATTCGCCCATTCTGGTGGATGAGATGGTGGTTACCGGCTATTCCTGGCTGGACATCAGCGTCACCAACCCGCAGGGTTTTGTGATCTCAGAAAAGTTCGCCACGGTGGCCGGTTCCGATTATCAGGAAGTTGACATCAATGATGATGGGCTGACCGATGAGCGCACGCTCGACTACAATCTCCAGTACGGCGAATACTGTATCACCGCCACCATGGAGACGGGAGTGCCCCTGGGAGCGACGTTCTCGGTGGCAATCGGCATTGACGGTTCCCAGAAACTGACCCTGGCCAATGAGTACAGCAGTAGTAGCGGCGGCGGTGTTTCAATGGAAACGCAGGTCGATCCGGCAAACGACAGCATTGTCATCTGCTACACGCTGGAGGATGAGTCCTCAGTACAACCGCCCAGCGGCTACCCTGTCTCACGGTCCCGCCCCGTTTTCGATTGGAGCCGTCTCGTGGATGGTATCCCGGACATCCAGTCGTACGAGTTTCAACTGGATCGCTATTTGACCTTCGACAGTCCGATCATCGATGTTGACGCTCTGGCCGAACCGACAATTCAGGCACCATTTCCCCTGGGGAACGATTCGGTGTTCTACTGGCGGATACGGTTTCAGGATGCTTCCGGGTGGTCGGACTATTCGTCAACATATGCGGCATATATCACCGGACTCTGCTGCTTCCAGACAATTGCAAATGTGTCGGGAGACATTGACGGAACCGTCGACATCTCAGATATCAATATGATGATCGAGCACCTGTTTATTACGTTTGAGCCGCTGCCGACTTGTGCCCAAATGGGAGATATTGACAGCACCGGATGGGTTGACATTGGCGACCTGACGCTGGTCATTCAGTATCTATTCGTTACGGGCACGCCATTGCCTTTCTGCCCATAACCCGGCAAGTTGTTGGGACTGCTGAGGGAGACTTAGACTCGAAGACTCTCATCGGCACCAGGTTTCAGCCCCGTGTTGTCGCCAGCACGGGGCTTTGTTTTGGTGAAGGGTCAAATGGATGTGTCCATAATCCGCTTGTC
Organism: Candidatus Zixiibacteriota bacterium; assembly: GCA_018816665.1. GTDB lineage: Bacteria > Zixibacteria > MSB-5A5 > GN15 > FEB-12 > JAHIVM01. The sequence continues at coordinate 2,072 of JAHIVM010000060.1, read as the reverse complement.
TCTCAGTAGTCGCGAATCAGGAACCGCTTTTGAGCCGCTCCAGGCGCGCACGAGCGTCGATCACCGTCGGATGATCCGGCGCGGCCTCGCTCCAATAAGATACAAACAATCCGAACTGCTCTACTGCCCCCTCAGGATCACCCGTGTCCTCAAGAGCCCTGCCCAGAAGATAGGGGAGCGCGCAACTCCACAGATTGAAGTGCACGCGGCCGGTGTCGTAATTTCGTAGCTGGGCACGAACTACTCTGGCGGCGTCCTGCGATCGGCCGGCCTCGAGATAGGCCCTCGCCAGCAGGTAGTGATGCATGAACAGGGTGGTGCCGGGCGAGTGCTCAAGCAGCACTACCGCCGAGTCAGCATTGCCCCGGGCCAGTTGAATGGACGCAGCGGCATACCAGTAGGTCCACGGTGACACCGTTGCGATACCTACATCCCGTTTGATCGCATCGGTGATTTGCTCGGCCTCCTCGAATGCTCCGTTTTCGGCCAGCATTTGCGCGAGGAAGTGACGGTTGAATGAGATACCCGAAGGATGCGCCTGTGCCCCATAAGCAATCGACTGACGCAGGTCGGTGATTGCCTGATCCAGGTCGCCGAGTTCCCGATCAAGCAGCGCGCGGTAGCGGAACTCGTATTCCACTCTGGCGTTTTCATTGTTCCGGATGTCCTGCGTTATGAGACGGTCGATTCGCCGCCGCGCCTGGTTAAACGAACCGTTGTCGGAAATCATCAAGGTCGTCAAAAAGTCAACCCGTGAGGTGAGGCGATGATTGTCCCCTGCCCGAACCAGGCCAAGTGTTTCTCTTGCCCCGTCATGATCGCGGACAATGAGCTGCATCTCAGCCAGCTTGAACACGGTTACATACTCGTTGAAGTCCGCACGGAGGGCGATAGCCTCGCGGTAGGATGCCACGGCCTCGTCAAAGCGCCCGCAGTCACGCTGGATATCCCCGCGCGAGTCGTACGGATTGAGCTCATCGGGAGCGAGCGCGATGTATTGATCTATGGCCCACATGGCTCGATCGTAATCGCCGCTGAGGCTGTAGGCGTAGGCGATGCTGTTGTACGCGAGTTTATTGAAAGGATCCAGTCTCAGCACACCGGTGAGGTAGTCGATTGCCTGATCCCATTGCTGAATGCTGTAGTAGTACTCACCGAGCCGCAGCAGGGCTTCTTTCTCCTCGGGCCATCGGTTCAGAATCTGTTGCAGCAGAGCCAGGTACGCGCGATCATCGCCGGCAATCAATCTGGCGCGACTGTGAATCCAGAGGCGCTCCCGCGCGGCGACATGCTCCGAATACTTGACCGCGGAGTCAATCATGGCCCGCTGATCGGCAAACGGTGTGACAAATGACAAATTGTAGTAGGCCAGCGCGAACGTGGGGTCGTGTTCCAGGGCGGATTCGAATTTCTCGCGTGCCTCAGGGGCCAGGAACTGGTCGCGCAGGGCGATGCCTTCCATGCAGTCGGCGTAGGCCCGCAGGCTGTGCGTGGTTACCGATGCTACCGGGGGGTCGATTTCGCTGAGCGCAGAGTCGGGCAGCGACATCTGGGTCTTGATCTTGCGTGTAATATCATCAACGGCCGAAAAAACGGCCTCGTTGTCGGCAAAGCGAATCCGCTGGGAGTCGACCGCTCGGCCGGACGTCAAGTCCTCCAGGCGCAAATCAAGCACAAACGTTGTGTCTGTCCGGCGCAACGATCCAGTGAGCATCCACCGGGCGTTTCCACGACGGGCTACCTCTGTTGCGGTGGCGGAATCCGGCGCAACATCGAGAGTCTTACCAAGTGTCTTCAGGATATCCTGCCGTCGTTCCGAGGTCATGACCTGCACAAACCCCGATTCGGAGAGATCGGTGATAAGCAGGTTGGCAATAATGTCACCGATTCGCGTGGTGTCGTCGGGCCCGGTTCGGAACGGCATGACCGCCAGTCGGGTGTCAGCCGCGACGGCATCATCCGACGGAGCAATCTCCAGTCGCCAGGGACGGGCGATCAACAGGATCAAAACCGCGGCCGCTGCCAGTATCGGTACCAGGGCCGGTTTGAACCGGCCGGTCCTGGAGGTTCTG
>JAHIVM010000009.1 GCA_018816665.1 Candidatus Zixiibacteriota bacterium | reverse complement strand
TTCCGGGCGGGCCCAGTAACAACGCTCCCTTGGGAATCTTGCCGCCCAGTTTCTGGAACTTGGCCGGCTCTTTCAGGAACTCGATAATTTCCTGAAGTTCCTCCTTGGCCTCTTCGGCCCCGGCCACATCGCTGAAGGTAACCTTGGGACGTTCATCGGTGAGCAGTTTCGCTTTGCTTTTACCAAAGGAAAACAGCCCCTTGGGACCGCCGCCTCCCTGCATCTGGCGCAGGAAAAACAGCCAGATAAGAATCAGAATCAACCACGGCGCCACCGATATCAGGATGGAGAAAAAATCCATGCTCTGATCCTTGGCCGTGATTTTTACGTTGCTGGCCTCAAGACGATTCACCAGCGCATAGTTTATATCTGCAAACGGGATCCGGGTCCGGAAGGCCGAGACCGTCTGGTTGTTGCGCGACGATGCAAACGATTTCGCGGTGAGGAGTTTGCCCTCGATCTGTTTCTCCGTGAACGTCACTTCGGAGATATTTGCACCCTCAATCTCATTGAGGAATTCCGTGTACGTGATTTCCGCTACATCCTGATCGAACCCCTGAAAGTACTGCCAGGTAATAAACATGACCAGGAACAGGCCTAACCAGAAAATCAGCGAACGCCCCGGTCCCCGCCATTTCGGCGGTTCCTTGCCGCTGTCGCCGCGATTGCCCTGTCCTGTGGGTTTGTTCTTTTTATGGCCGAAATTATTCACCAATACTCCGTTGTTTCCGAGCTGCTATCGTAACGATTATACCCTTACATCCGCCCGATAATTCAATTATCGGTCAATGAGCCGTCCGACAAACGGCAGGTTGCGATACTTCTGCATATTGTCGAGACCGTAACCTATCACAAACTCGTTGCCAACCACAAAACCGCGGTATTTTATCTGTACCTTGGACCGATGACTGGCCGGCTTGTCCAACAGCGTAACAATCTCCAGCGACGCCGGTTCCTGCTTGCGCAATACCTCGATAATACGAGATACCGTCCGCGCTGAGTCCACGATACCATCCACGATGAGTACGTGACGCCCCTTGATAGGCGTATCCAGACAGTCCAGCACGTCAATCTCGTCGTCGCGGCGCGTCCCGTGACGGTAGGAGGCGGCCGAAACAAAGGAAATTTCCGCTCCCAGCTCAATGCTGCGCATGAGATCGGACAGAAACACTACACAACCCTTCAGGATTCCAACCAGCACAATTGTCTGACCGGCATAATCGGCGGTGATTCGTTTCCCGAGTTCCTCCACCTTGCGCGCTATTTGCTTCTGGTCGAACAGCAGTTCAAACGGCTTCGCAGACCTCTCGCGTGATGACAACGTACTCAACTGACAGCACCTTCCTGGTTGTGGGCAGTACCCTCGCCCGCTCATCAATTTCGAAACCAACCAACCACACAATCCCGTCGGCGTCACACAGAACCGGAATCTCGTCCCGCAGAATCGACGGTACCTTGCGGTCGGTCAAGTAATCCCCAATCTTCTTGCGCCCGTCCATCCCCAGCGGCCGAAACCGATCTCCGGGCCGTATGCTGCGAACGCAAAACGGCGGTGTCAACTCATCCAGATTCAACACCACTCGCGGCGAACGGGCTTTTCGCATCACACGAACCTTCGCCCGCGGCCCTTCTGCGGATCGGAAACGCAGCGCCGGACAAACCATCTCCAGTACTTCGCCCGGCACAAAGCGGTGCTTAAACGCGAGCCGACGATTACCGGAGACCACCAGCCGATTCTCAATAACCGTGGCCCGGAGCTTTCCGGGCAATGACAAACCGGCCGCTTTCGTTAAGCAAGCGGCCAGAAGGCGATCAACCACGTCCCGCGACGGGCCCAGATCTGACTGCCAAGCTGCTTTAATACAACGCCTTAGCAGTCTCCGCCTGAGCCATGTATCATAGCCGACGAAGGACCTCAAATCAAGCTCAATTTTCCCGCCGGGCGTCACCCGTGCCGTCCGGGCAAACGCCTTGTCGGCCTTCTCCTTAAGATACGCGTTTTCATCACCAATCGTTGCCGCCAGGTTCAACACGGCCCGGTCAGCCTGCTCGTTCAAATGCCGTCGGACTTGCGGCAGCAGCTTGTGGCGAATGAAATTGCGGGAATACACGAGGTCGCGATTGCTCCGGTCCTCGCAAAAACCCAGTTTGTGCTTCTTCAGATAGGCAAAAATGTCTTCCTTGGTCGCATCAATAAGCGGCCGGACGATTCGGCCGCGACGAGCCGGTATGCCCTGAAGCCCCGTCATGCCGGTGCCCCGGAACAGACGAAACAATACCGTCTCCACCTGATCGTCGGCATGATGCCCCAAAGCAATCCGATTGCAATTGAGCCGGTCCGCCAACTCATCGAAAACCTGATACCGGAAGTTGCGCGCCGTCTCCTCCACCCCGGTCTTAAGTCGCCGGGCGCGCCCCGGAATGTCCTCGCGAACAATCTCCAGGTCAACATGCAGATCCCGGCACAGAGTGGCACAGAACTTCTCCTCGCGGGCGGCCGCCCGGGGGCGAAGCTGGTGGTTGATATACACCGCGGAAACCGTGAGGTGCAGCGACCGTCGCAAACGCGTCAGGATATGCAGTAAGGCCACAGAATCAGGCCCACCCGAGAGGGCTGTTAGAATCCTGTCATGTGATTCCAGCAGTCCATCGGTCGTGACCCGGTGTTTGACCTGTTTTAGCAGCGACATCCCTGCATAAGTAGAACGACAGAGTCCAAAAGGAAACAAAAATCTGGAGAATCCCGGCCCGGCAGCACCAGAAACGACCTCGTTCCGGCGGACATGCTGTCCCTGTCCGGGCCTCCGAGAGACGGGCCCGCGCGGCAACCGCGGTCGTCATTTATTGACAGAATAGCCGATGTTGCGTATATTTCGGGCAGATCAAAGGCAACCCCTGCCTGCACCCCTTACGCGAGAGCACACAAAAAACTCGGCAACTGTCTGAATATGGATAGGTGTCCGATAGTGGTAGTATAAAGCACGCCGGTTCCGTCGGTCGCTTTGCGGCCACCGCGGAGCTGCGAGTGTCCACAGGCAGCAGCATTGCCATTGCTGCTTTCTTCTAAGGCAAGCACGGTCGTCACCCCCCGACGGCCGTTCTTGTTTGGCGGTGAACCGGTTGCGACGATCCCTGAACGCCTGGCTTTCCTGCTTGCTCTGCGACCACGGCGCGTCTATATTCCCAGCTTATTAAGGAGAAGGACACCAACATGGCGCAGAAGTATACGCAGCCGGCAGTGACACCGGAAATGGTTGCAAGCCACGGACTTAACGAAGACGAATACGCCCGCATCAAGGATATCCTGGGACGTGAACCCAATTACACGGAACTGGGTGTTTTTTCGGTCATGTGGTCCGAGCATTGTTGTTACAAAAACTCAATCGCCCTGCTCAAAACGCTTCCCCGCGACGGTGCTGCGCTGCTGGCCAAAGCCGGCGAGGAAAACGCCGGGGCGGTGGATATCGGCGACGGCCTGGCCGTGGTGTTCAAAATAGAGTCTCACAACCACCCCTCGGCAATCGAACCGTACCAGGGTGCGGCCACCGGAGTCGGGGGCATCCTGCGCGACATCTTCACCATGGGCGCGCGCCCGATTGCCTCACTGAATTCGCTGCGTTTTGGCTCTCCCGATAATCCTCGGGTGCGTTATCTGGTCGACGGCGTCGTGCGCGGCATCGGCGACTACGGCAACTCCTTTGGTGTTCCGACAGTCGCCGGCGAAGTGTATTTTAACGACGCCTACACGACCAACCCGTTGATCAACGCCATGGCCGTGGGAATCGTGAAATCCGATCAGATCGCCTCCGCTATCGCCACCGGCGAGGGCAATCCGATTATGATTGTCGGATCGAAGACCGGCCGCGACGGCATTCACGGGGCCACGTTTGCCTCGGAAGAGTTGACCGAGAAATCAGCCGCCAAACGCCCCTCGGTTCAAATTGGCGATCCGTTTACCGAAAAGCTTTTGCTGGAAGCCACCCTGGAAATTATCGAAAAAGATCTCATTGTCGGCATCCAGGACATGGGCGCCGCCGGGCTGACCTGTTCCTCCTGCGAAATGTCGGCCAAGGGTGAAGCGGGCATAGAATTACACATAGACAAAGTTCCGGTGCGCGAAACGGGCATGATCCCCTACGAGGTCCTGCTCTCGGAATCGCAGGAGCGCATGCTGGTATGCGTGAAAAAGGGCCACGAGGCCGACATCACGGAAATCTTCGACAAGTGGGGACTGGATTCCACCACGGTGGGCCAGGTCACATCGGACGGGATGATGACGGTGAAGTTGCACGGCGAAATCGTGTCGCAGATTCCATCGGACGTTCTCGTCCTCGGCGGCGGCGCGCCGGTGTACCACCGCGAATCAAAACGTCCGGGGTACCTCGACGAACTCAATACCATCGACCTAACCAAATACGGCACGGATCGTGACTGGAGCGCGACGCTGGTTCAGATGCTCGGCACGCCCAACCTGTGTCACAAGGGCTGGGTGTTTGAGCAATACGATTCAATGGTCCGCACCAATACCGCGGTCGGCCCGGGTTCCGACGCCGCCGTCCTGCGCATTCGCAAAACGAATCGTGCCCTGGCGACTGCGACCGACTGCAACGGCCGATACTGCTATCTGAATCCTCGCCTGGGGGCACAATCGGCCGTAGCCGAGGTGGCCCGCAATATCGTCTGCTCCGGCGGCAAACCGCTGGCCGTAACCAATTGCCTGAACTTCGGTAACCCGTACAAACCGGAAATCTATTACGGCTTCTCCGAGGCGGTCGCCGGCATGGGCGAGGCCTGCCTTGTTTTTGACACGCCCGTAACTGGCGGCAACGTGTCCTTCTACAACGAAGATCCTCAGCGGGCCGTGTTCCCCACGCCAACCATCGGCATGGTGGGAATGATCGCCGATATCAAGCATATCACCACGCAATGGTTCAAGCACGACGGTGATATCATCCTGTTGCTCGGCAATAACCGCGAGGAACTGGGAGCCTCGGAATACCTGCACGCCGTGTTTAACGAAACGCGCGGGCCGGTCCCCGCTCTCGATCTGGCTTTCGAGCGGAAACTGCAGGACGCCCTGCTGGCCGCCATACAATCCGGCCAGGTTACATCGGCGCACGACGTCAGCGACGGCGGCCTGGCTATCGCGCTGGCCGAAGGCTGTATTACCAACACGAAGCAACAGATCGGCGCCACTATCACGCTGAGTGACCGGCTTCGCCCGGACTGCCTGCTCTTTGGTGAAACGCAGTCCCGCGTCATAGTCAGTTGCTCGGTTGACAACGCCGACAGCCTCAAGGAGCAATTCACTGCGGCCGGCATACCCGTGGTCCAGATCGGCACCGTTGGCGGCGATCGGCTCAAAATCAATGACCTGATCGATGTGCCCCTTACCGATCTGTCCGAGGCCTACTACACGGCGCTGCCGCGCATTATGGAGACGATCAAGTAGCGACATACGGCGCGCCGGTCACCACCGGGCCGCTGTCGCTGACACATCCCTATGGCTTTGTACATTTTTTCAGACGCTCATCTCGGCGCCGGTCGAGGCGAACACGACGAGGCCAAACTCGCCAACATCGCGCGTCTGTTTGAACTGGTGAAAGCCGATGGTGACCGTCTCGTGATTCTGGGCGACCTGTTCGATTTCTGGTTTGAATACAAACACGCCATTCCCAAAGAACATCATGAGATGCTTTTTATGCTGCGCGATCTCACCCGGCGCGGCATTGCGGTGGACTATATCAGCGGCAACCATGATTTCTGGATGGATGACTACTTCGAGGCACAACTGAAAGTGGCGGTGCATCGGGACTCACTGGACCTGGATTACGCCGGCAGGAAGCTGCACCTGATTCACGGCGACGGTCTAGCACCGGCGGACAAAGGTTATCGCATCCTGAAGTGCATCCTGCGCAATCGTTTTAATATCTGGCTGTATCGCAAACTACCCCCGGACTGGGCCATCCCCCTGGCCAAGTGGGTGTCCGGTTCCTCGCGTGAATACACCTCGCAGCGCGATCCCGTATTTGCCCCGGACTACCAGGCTTACGCCGAGCAGAAGCTGAAGACCGGCTACGACATCGTGGCTATCGGTCATCTGCATATTCCGATCAGGAAGGAATTCGACGGCGGTGTGTATGTCAACACCGGGGACTTCATCGGTCACTTCAGTTACGCCCGTCTCGACGATCGCGGGATCACCCTGGAGTTCCTGCGCGACGAAGCCGACGTATAGCTGTCAGGCCGGGCGCTCGCGCTGCCAGCCGGTGCGGCCGGTTTCGCGGAAATGCTCCAGACGACGGATTGTCAACTCGGCATACACGGGATCAATGTCAAGCGTCACACAACGCCGACCGGTACGCTCACAGGCCAGCAACGTGGTTCCGGCATGAGAGAAGAAATCCACAACCGTCTGGTCTCTCGCCGATGACGCCAGGATAATGCGCTCGGTTGCCTTCAACGGCTTTTGTGCTTTGCATCCTTCGACATTTTCTTCCATGCGATAAAACACCTGCTGGATATCCACCCAGACATTGCCCGCCCGGATGGTCTCCGAACGAGACCGCTCCATGTTTTCGGTTCGCCTCCCCCCCACGTTTTTGTAATACCCCCGGAGGATTTTTGGAATATCGGTGTACTGCACCTCGAAGGCTGGATTACCTTTGGTGTACGACAGCAACTCCTGGCGCACCGCCATCCAGTTTTTCTGCGTGCCGTAGCCCCGTTGATTCCGCATGGTGATAAACGAGCGGGATTCAAAACCCGTGTCCGCCATCATACTCATGAACTGTGGCAGCGGCTGGAAGTGACAGCGCTGGTCGGCGCCAAGCCAGACGTACAGCGAGGCGTTGTCGGCCAGGATCTCCCCGGTCAGGTCAATCCACGAGCGACACCAGCGAATATACTCACCGATGGTCCGCCGTTCAAACATCACCAGGTTGTACGGCGGATCATGAACGGCCAGAGTGGGTGCCGGGAAGTCTCTGAGCAGGTTCAGTACCAGCGAACGATCAGTGCAATCGCCGCAGGCCACGGCGTGACGTCCCTCGGGATCACGCCACACTTCACCCGGCCGAAGACGGGGAGTAATCTCCACTGCTCCGGCATCATCCGCAATGCTTGCCCGTTTTGTCATGAGGGTAAGCTAGGTCTCACCGATGGAGATGCAACCAAAACTGTGGGCCGGCATCGCATACAGCACGGCGATTCACCTGTTCCTGAATACATACCTGATGTGAGAGGATTAAAGGAATCTGCTTACTTGACGTAAGCGGTTGGGTCGGTGATCGCCGCCTTCAACGCCGAGGCCGCGGCGGTCGCCGGCGAGCAGACGCAGATTTCGCCCGGCATGTTGGTGCCCGCCCCGGAGAAGGTCG
>JAHIVM010000008.1 GCA_018816665.1 Candidatus Zixiibacteriota bacterium | reverse complement strand
TGTCCCCCAGTCAGACTATGTGTATCTGGCGGCCCTGCCGACTTTCATGACGAGTGTGGGCGCCATCCGCGACGGCCGTCGCATTACCTACGACCAGATGCAGGAGCAGCTTCGCCGCGAAATTCTTGACCTGAGCGCATCGTTTGATTTCAGCCGTCGCACCGAGCGTACCGAACTGGTGGTTCGGGGCTCCGGCTCGGATCTCGACGAATCCCGCAAGGCACTGGACTGGATGGAAACCGTCCTGTTTTCGCCGGACCTGTCCGAGGCCAACCTGCCGCGGATTCGCGATGCCATTGATGCCGCTCTGGGCGGGTTGCGCAATCGCATGCGCGGTTCGGAAGAGAGCTGGGTCAACGACCCGGCCGCGGCCTATTGGAAACAGGACAACCCGTTGTTGCTGACCACCTCCAGTTTTCTGACGCGAACGCATGCGTATCACCGTTTGCGCTGGCAGCTGAAGCAGCTCCCCGAGGGACCGGCGTTAGACGAACTATCGTCGTTTGTGGAAGGCTATCTGGCCTATGCAGCCGACCGTCGCAATCGCGAGGAACTCTCGGATCTGCTGGGCGCCCTGGGAAGTCACTTGGAAGGCGGTGCGACTGCCGACTCCACCGACTTGAAAGCCAGCCTGGAAAAGTACCCCCTGACCGATGAGGCCCGGGTGCTGGCACGCGACGCGGTGGAAGACCTGCGTCTCATGCTGGGTGGCATTCCGGATGAAACGCTGGCATCTGACTGGCATTATCTCTGCGGCCAGATCATGAGTGACCTGGCCGTGCCGCCCGCTGCGGTATTGGGTTCTGTCAACGGCATCCTGGATCGCATCCGTCACCAGGATAATGTTCGATCGTTTGCTATTACCAACGATGAACTGCTGGAAGAACTCCGGCCGCGTTTGGAATCCATGGTTGGACGATTCGACTCGGGTGTTTCCGAACGGGTGACGCTGACCCGCAGGCCCAATGTCGTCAATCGCCTTAGAGAACGTTTCCCCGATCTGGAATGGCCCACGTTTGTTGGGCTGGTGAATCCCGGCAGCCGAACCGGTGTACACATTAACTCCGCGCCGTGTGCCTCGCTGGTGGATTCGGATCGCGACACCTTGCTGAATTTTGTCGCGGGTCGGATATACGGCGGCGGCGGCGCACACAGTATGTTTATGAAAACCTGGTCGGCGGGCCTGGCCTATTCCAACGGCCTCCGGGCTTCCGAATATGCCGGTCGGATGAGTTACTATGCGGAACGCTGTCCCGATCTGTCTCAGACCATGCAGTTTGTGGTCAACGAACTGAAAAACGCCCCGTATGATCCGTCGCTGGCCGACTATGCCATCGCCCAGGCTTTCACTACGGTGCGTTCGGGTGGTCGCTACGAAAATCGCGGCGAGTCGATGGCTTCGGATCTGGCCGACGGTGTTACGCCGGAAAAAGTCCGGCAGTTCCGCCAGGGGGTGCTGGAACTGCGCGAGGTGCCCAATCTTTACGATGAATTACACAATCGCATGGTGAACTCGTATGCGAGAGTGTTGCCGGGATTGGGTGGTTCGGTGAAAAACGCGGAAGGCGCACTGTTTTTTGTGATTGGTCCTGAGGCTCAGATGGAGTCTTACGAAGAGTATCTGCGGAGCGTGGAGGGCGCGGACACCAAGCTGTACCGCCTGTATCCGCGTGATTTCTGGCTCGTGGAATAGTCTCTTTCAGTACAATATACAGACGGTGTTGCCGGGAGATCTGCTACCGGCAACACCAACACCAGCATTGGCAAACCAGGCAGCACGAGGAGAGAACATGAAGTTCGAATTCAGTCCTCATATCGCCGTTCCGGTCAGGGAGTATGAACGAGCGGTCGAGTTTTACAAAGGCCTGATGGGCCTGGATGTTGCTTATTCCGACGGCAACGAAACCGAGTTCCGCTGCGGCGAAACGTCATTGCACGTCGAAAACAACGCCGGGGGCCGGATCTTCTTCGAATTCAAAGTTGACGATCTCGAAGCGGCCAAACAGCAACTTGTCGAGGCCGGCTGTAAGGCTGTGGCTGCCGCCGCGCCGGACGGCCCTAAAAGTTACCAGATTACTGATCCATACGGGTTGTCGTTCCACCTCTGGGAGGGGTAATGAAACTGCTTCGCGCCATCGCACCTGTGCTGCTTACCGTGTTGGTAGTGGCCGCTCCAATCTACGGCCAGGATAAGTCCACCGCTCCACCCGTGACCGCCCGGGAACTGATGGAGAGCGGCGATTTTGAGCGGGCCATCCAGAAGTATACCGAAATAATCACACAGCATCCGGATTCCGCCGGAGCGTATTGCCGTCGCGCCACCGCCTCCTCGCTCCTCGGCGATGTGGACGGTGCCATGGCGGATTATGAACGGGCCCTGTCGATCACGCCCAACCATGCCGAGGCGTACGCCGGGCGAGGCACCCTGTGGCTGGTGCTGGGCAAGGCCCGGGAAGCCCGTCGCGATCTGAAACGGGCTCTTGAGATCGATCCGGTCAATCGGGATGCCCTGTACAATCTCGGGTACTTGTCGTTTATGGCGGGATCGTATCGGGAAGCCGTGTCGTATCTTGATCGAACGTTGCAGATTACTCCCTCGGATGCCCAGTCACAGTACATGCAGGCGGCCTCGTTTTACGGTCTCAACGATATCGAGCGCGCCCTTGCGGCCTATAGCCGGACTCTCGAGCTGGATTCGACTTTTGCCCATGCCTATCGCGAGCGCGGCATGATTTACTTCCAGGATACCGATGAACCGGAAAAAGCACTGGCGGATTTCAGCAAAGCGCTGGAGATCGATCCCGAGTTTGTGGTCGCCTATATTACGCGGGGCAATTTCTATTCCGGTCGGGAGGAGCACGCCCTTGCTATTGCCGATTATGCCGAGGCGGTGCGCCTGGCGCCCGATGACCCGGCCGGCTACCATAATCGGGGCACCGAATATCTGGCCATGGGAAAATTGAACGAAGCGGTGACCGACCTCGAAAAAACCGTGACGCTTGCGCCCGGCTATCCCAATGCTCACTATTCTCTGGCTCAGGCCTACGCCGGATTGGGCCGGACCGAGGAGGCGATAATCGCCTATCACACGTTTATTGATCTTGCTCCGCCGGAACTGATATCGCTGATCCAGCAGGCCCGCCGGGAACTGAAGGCGCTCAAGGGGATGTAGGCGAGAGGGAAAATCGCACTGCCCGCCGGAGCACAGAAGGCTCGTTTCGCATTGCTGAGACATAGAGACCGATACTCGAAACTCCAGGTGGAGAAGTCAGCGTGAGAATCACGAAACAGGTCAGCCTGAATCTCGATGTGCGCGGGTTGCAGCAATCGGCGACCCTGGCGGTAAACGACCGGAGCCGTGATCTGCAGAGCCGGGGACGGCAGGTTTATCGGCTGGGTCTGGGCCAATCACCCTTTCCCGTCCCCCAATCGGTTGTCGATGCACTGAAACTCCATGCCCACGAAAAAGACTATCTGCCGGCGCGCGGTCATCCCGATCTGCGCGCCGCAGTTGCCGATTTTCACCGTCGAAAAGACAGTGTTGAGGCCCGGGCCGACGGCGTGCTGATCG
>JAHIVM010000059.1 GCA_018816665.1 Candidatus Zixiibacteriota bacterium | reverse complement strand
GTAGACGGCACCCAGGCCGATAGCAGTTACCGCGATGCGCCATATTGAGAACAAGTCAATCTGGCGAAGCAGGTAGTACAAAAACGTCCCATCATCCTCCGGGATGAGCACGCCCAGGCCGGTGTAGACGTAGGAGGAATCCTTAACTACCATCAACACACCTCGAATGACATCGCCAAGCAGGCCGATCAGGGCGCTGCCGGCCACCACTCCCAGGATGATCAGGAACGTGGCTCTACCTCCGAATACGAAGTTGCCGGCCAGCATACTCAGGCCGCCGATGATAGCGAACAGAGCAAACGGCATCGCTACCGCCAGGAGGGGATAGTACCACTTGAAAGGATTCTCTTTCAACTCCTTCTCAGACTCCGCTATGCGCGCCATCGTTTCGTTATACTGCTCATCGCTCATGTACTGGCGGTAGTTCTCAACGCGTTCTCGGACGGCGGGCATCATCGTTTTGCCGTAGATTGGACGGGTGACATGGCCGATAATGCTGCCCACCACCGCAACAATGACCAGCGGGATCAGCCAGGCCGTTTTCGACGTAAGGAGAGCGAAATGCTTCGCCGGCTGCGTGAAGGGACCGAAAATAAGCTGGGCCGCTCCGGGTGATGGCTGAGCGGTCGGGGAATCGATAGTTGAGTGTTCGTTCATTCCTCTCTCCCTGCGAAACCTGTGCCGTACTTTTCCGTGATGGTAGTTGACATAATATGCGGTGGTCGAGAGGGAAGAATCAAGAAGAAGAATCGGACCGGACTATCGGCCCGATTGCGACGAACTTGGCTCCGTTTACTTCTTCTGCATTTTCGCCCAGGAGTCGCGCAGACTTACGCTCCGATTAAACACCAGGGCACCCGGCGCGGAGTCTTTCACATCAGCCACGAAGTAGCCCATACGCAGAAACTGGTAGTAGGTTTCCGGAGTGGCGTCCGCCAGGCAGGGTTCAACTCTACACCCCTTGAGTACCTCCAGCGAGTCCGGATTGAGATTCGCGGCAAAGTCTTCGTCGTCCAGCGGGTTCTCTTTGTTGAACAGCCGGTCAAACAGGCGCACCTCGGCATCAATCGCATGGGCCGCCGATACCCAGTGCAACGTGCCTTTGACCTTGCGGCCATCCTGGGCCTCACCGCTTTTGGTCGCGGGATCGTAGCTGCAATGCAGTTCGACAACCTCACCGGTTGAATCGTCCTTTACGACCCGGTCACAGGTGATGAAGTAGGCGTGTTTCAGGCGCACTTCGTTACCCGGGGATAATCGGAAGAACTTCTTCGGCGGATCCTCCATGAAATCATCGCGCTCGATGTAAATCTCCCGGGAAAAAGGAATCTTGCGGGAGCCGGCGCTGTCATCCTCAGGATTATTGATTGCGTCCAGTTCCTCGACCTGATCCTCCGGGTAATTGTCGATTATCACCTTGAGCGGCCTGAGCACTGCCATCACGCGAATCGCCCGTTTGTTCAAATCCTCACGCAGGGCATATTCGAGCAACGCCACATCAACCATGCTTTCCCGTTTGGCCACCCCGACCCGATCACAGAAGTCCCGGACCGATTCCGAGGTATAACCCCGGCGCCGCAAACCCGACAGCGTGGGCATGCGGGGATCATCCCAGCCCCACACCTGGTTGTTTCGGACAAGTTGAATGAGCTTCCGCTTGCTCAGGACCGTATAGGTGATATTCAGGCGCGCAAACTCGATCTGTCGGGGATGGTGCACGCCCAGTTGATCCAGGAACCAGTCGTAGAGGGGACGGTGATCCTCGAATGAAATGTCGCACAGCGAGTGCGTGATACCCTCGATCGAGTCGGACTGTCCGTGAGCCCAGTCGTACATCGGGTAGATGCACCATTTGTCGCCGGTACGATGATGCCGGGCGTGCAGCACCCGGTACATCACGGGGTCGCGCATGTTGAGATTGGGGGCGGCCATATCGATTTTGGCGCGCAGCGTACGGGACCCATCAGGGAATTCGCCTTTGCGCATCCGTTCGATCAGGTCCAGGTTCTCCTCCACCGAGCGATCCCGGTACGGACTGTTCTTGCCCGGCTCGGTCAGGGTGCCGCGATACTCGCGCATCTCTTCGGCATTCAGATCGCACACGTAGGCCTTGCCGTCGTTAACCAGCTTCAGCGCAAATTC
The DNA here is from genome assembly GCA_018816665.1 of Candidatus Zixiibacteriota bacterium. Classification (GTDB taxonomy): domain Bacteria; phylum Zixibacteria; class MSB-5A5; order GN15; family FEB-12; genus JAHIVM01. Next base: position 347 of record JAHIVM010000059.1, on the reverse strand, counting down.
GTACAACTGGTCGAAGTAATCGGATGCGAAATACAACCGATCTTCCCACTCGGCCCCCAGCCAGCGAACATCGGCTTTGATCGACTCAACATACTCGGTTTCTTCCTTGACCGGATTGGTGTCGTCGAATCGCAGATTGAACAGCCCGTTGTACTCTCGCGCCACACCCGAATTGAGGCAGATCGATTTGGCGTGACCGATATGCAGGTACCCGTTGGGCTCCGGGGGGAACCGGGTATGCACTCGGTAGCCGCTTTTGCCCGCAGCTACATCGGCGGCGATGATCGTCCTGATGAAATCCAGTGATTCTTTCGGTTCGTTCGGGCTCATAATCTGGTTCCTCGTCC
>JAHIVM010000058.1 GCA_018816665.1 Candidatus Zixiibacteriota bacterium | reverse complement strand
GGGTAGTACCCGGGCGGCCTCGCCCTCCAGGGCAAGTAATTGCGAAAGCCAGACTCCGGCCGGTCGATCGGGCTGAAAAAGAAACACCACCGCCGTCCATATCAGCGGACCAATAACCGCCGCGGCCCGACCGGACAGGGAGAACAGGCCGAAAAACCGCCCGAGTTCATCGCGCGGCACCAACTCCGCCAACAGAGGACGGGTTGTGGTCCAGAGCCCCCCGAGCAGCACCCCGACGGCAGATCCCAGAATCCACACGGTAGTCGTGTTGGTCGTGAACGCAAACATAAGCAGCGAGGCTATCCATCCGACAATTATGATGTTGAGCAACAATTTCAGCGAGTACCGTCGGGCCAGCCAGCCAATCGCAAACGAACCCGCCACAGCCGTTATGGTGGATATAACCAGAAAGGTGGTGATCAGTTCCTCGGCCATGCCCAATACAATAGCGCAGTAAATACCAATATTCAAGATGACAGTTGATACGGCATCCTCAATGAAGTAATCCGCAATAAGAAAACGCAGTACGCCGGGATACTTCCGCGTCTGTCGAATACCATTCCACACGTCGCGATACGCCCGGGCAATGCCACTTTGCGTCTTCTGCAACGCTTTGCGTTCCTTCACCCACAAAAACAACGGGACCGAAAACAGGAAAAACAGAACGGCGGTCGGCAGAAACGCAGCGGACTTGCCACCGGCCGCCAGGAAGGCTATCTCGGCTCCAAAAAACTCGCCGGTCACAAACGGCAAGACCATGATCATGCCGACTATTGACCCTACATACCCCAAAGCCACGCCGAGTCCCGAGACGAAACGAGCCTGGGTACCATCGGAGACGGAATACAGCAGCGCATTATAAAAGGGCTGACCGGCCTCGTAGGAAAAATTCGCTACAATAAACAACGTTATGACCGCGCCTATCGCCCACGACGGCACCGTCGCCAGCAGTCCGACCGCGCTGCAGCAGGCGATTGTGAACAAAAACAGAAAAATCTTCTTTTTGGTGGAGTGATCCGACAGCGCCCCGAGGGCGGGGAGAATCAGGGCCGCCAGCAGCATCGAGGCGGAAAACGGAATATCAAAGTAGCGATCGTCATAACCCAGATCCTGCACTATGTATCTCTTCAGATAGAGAGACACGATGTTCATCGAGTAAATAGTATTGGCAAAATCGTAGAGCGACCACCCGATCACATCCCGTCGGAGGACCGTGTTGCCGGTGGCGGACTTCACAGGCCTAACTCATCAACAATGTTCAGCATACCCTCGCGAATCAGCATCAGAAAGTGCTCCAGTTCCAGCCCGATATTCGAGCAGGCCGCAATGTTCTCGCGGGTGGCACCGGCGGCGAAGCGCTTTTCGCCGAACCGACGGATCATGAATTCCGGGGTCACCGATAGCAGCTTTTTGTCCGGGTGCATCAGGGCGCAGGCGACAATGAAACCGGTCGCCGGGTCAGTTGCAAACAGGGACCAGTCAAGCCGGCTCCGACAGGGAACGTGGCCGGGGTGAGCCTCGATGGCGTACAGCATTTCCTCGGGCAGTTCGTATTCGGCCAGCCATTCACGCGTGACATATGTATGCCGATCGGCGTGTTTGACGGTTTTGTTGTAGTCCAGGTCGTGCACGAGACCGATCAGCCCCCAGTAATCAACGTCTTCGCCAAAATGCTCGGCCAGACGCCGCATCCCCGCCTCCACGGCAAGAATATGCTTCAGCAGATTGTTGCGGCCGATTTTTGCGATCACCAGATCGTAGGCGCTTTCTCGAGTGAGCTTCAGTTGCATAGCCCCAAATAAACCGGAAGATGACCGGAGTGTCAAGGAAGTGGTGCCGGAATATCCACGGCGGCCTGAGTCCCGGTTAGTTCAGGAAATCCCAGACGAACCCCCAATAGACGTAGCGTCCCCCGGCCCGGTAATACTCCCGCGTCTCATAGATATTGTCCAGGGCGTTCTGAATCATCCAGTTGAAACGAAAACTGCCCATCTGAACGGAGAACTTGACATTGGCCACCACTTCCTCCCCCAACGGGCGCCCGGAATACCCCCGGTATGGTCCGGTGTACTGAAGCTCACCGTAGGCCCAAAGATCAATCAGCTTCTGCGGCCAATACACGTGCAGTTCGGCCCCGCCGAACAACTGGTATTCGGGCGTGTAGGGTCGTTCTACTCCGTGTTCATAGGTGATGCTGTTGTAGCCGCCACCACCGAGAACGTGCAACAGGCTGAACAATCGATACCGGGTATCGGCCGCAATTGAGACAAACTCGATGTCATTATTGGCGGGTCTGAACTCGGTGACATCTCCGTTCTGCGTGGCCCACCAGTCTATGCCGTCGGTGATTTTTCCCGCGGTAACGGTCACGCCCAGACTCCGGCCGAGCGGTCCAAGTATAATCTGACCCGAACCCATGAGCTGGTGTTCTGACTTGAGATTGCGATTGCCCTCGTCGGCATAGTCAACCAGGTCAGTCCCGTAGATACGAGCTTCCTGGTATCTATGATACAGCTCGTACAGCGACGGCGCCCGCTCGGAATAGCTGGCGGACAACATCACGAGCGACCGTTCCCCGTCCCTTGCTATCACCGCCGAAGCCAACGGCAGGAAGTCATAGGCATCGTCATACGTCTGACGGGCCGTAATGGCCCAGCGCCAGGGGCCGGTAATTGACGCTGCGTTCAGTCCTGCGAATGCGGTTCGTCGAATGCGGGTGTCGTACCAGTCGAAGTATTCCAGGTAGTCAGCGCCGCCCTCGGCTTTTATCAGGATATTGCCCCGTGACCATTCGCGCGATGCGGACAGGCCGTGTCCCGTATAATTGCCGTTCATGCGGTACACATCGGACGACTGCACCCGACCACCAATCACCGAGGCCTGGCGAATGTGCGTGTATGACAACCGACCGGTCGATGAGAGGTCATCACTGTACCGGGCGGCGGACAGCGTGACCCTGCGGTCTATGCGATCACGTGTCACCGAGACGCCCAGGCTGTCCGGCCGGACAAGAAACGGCCCGTGCCGGTCGTAGAGCCAGCCGACCGCCTGGAAGGACTTATTGCCCCCGAACGGGAAATAGAAATCTCCCGAATAGTAATACTGGTCATCGCCCCGCCCCACAAAGAGCCCGTCGGCCTTGCGGTATCCCAATGAAGCATCAATATGACGGCCATTGGAAAACAACTTGGAATATCGTCCCCGGGCATAAGAAAAGCTGTACCAGCCCTTGTCCACCAGGAAGGAGCTTTCCGGGATCGTGGTTTCCATCTGTTTGGGCTGCGTGTACAGAGTGGCCGTACTGTGTGAGGCACCGAGGACCAAACCGACCGGCCCCGGCAGAATAGCTACCCGATCGTCCTGAGCGGTAGGAATGTCGTTCATATCGACCAGACCGTCGGGTTCCAGAATGTGCTCAAACGGCGAGAGCGGCCAACCGCCCGACAAAATCGCCAGACGATTACCGGCCAGACCGTACGGCTGCACGGTCTTGCGCATCGGCGTCGACTGGTGGTCCATCAACGTGAAGGCCGAGTTAAACTTGAAATAGTCCCCCGCATCGCGATACATGGAGCGGTCGATGTTTTCCCGCAGATTCCAGCGTTCCGATACCAGATAGCGATTGAGACTGTCCGCGTAGGAGAACACATCGGGGATCGGCTCCTGTACCGGCTGGTCGGCCTGGCGCAACCGGAAACGAGTCTCGAATTCAACCAGCCGCCGCTGCGGCTCGGTGAGCGTGTCCGGATCCACCTCGGGAAACACGAGTCGAATTGAATCAAGCAGCGTCAGCGTATCGGCAAGCGCGACCGAGTCGATCAATACGGGCGCGGCCGATGTATCCGGGAAGTCAATCGGGAGCGTGGAATCAGGAGCAGGGACCGGCGCATCCTCCGATCGGACAACGTCGGTCAACCCCCAGAGTGTGAGAAGGCACACGGTAATGACTAAGGTTCGTCGCATCATAGCGTTGCAGTCTCCCTGAGATATAAACGACGCGTCACGCCGAATAGCAACGGGAAAATGACCATGTTGGCGACAACGGAGACAGCCGAAAACGACAGGCCGCCAATCAACCGGGGCCAGAAGGGCCGATGAACCCAGGCATCAACCACGGCTACGGGCACATAAAACGACAGCGAGCACAAAAAACCGGCCAGAGCAAACCACAGAACAGCGGAGACTCCAACATATGTCCAGGTGCGTTCGGGACGATACAGCCGGCCGATCAGGCCGCACAGGGCCATACCGCCAACCTGGGCCAGGGCCACCGGCAGGGCGGCGGGACCCCAGGGATTAAACCAGGTCCACAGCCACATGCCTATCCCCCCCACCAGCAAACCGGGGATCCCTCCCCACACAAGCCCGGCGGTAAAGGCGATGAAAAATGCAAAGTTGATATTGGGCAACACCGATGTCGCCCACGACAGGACATAGATCAGGGCCGAAAAGAGCGCAACCCGGGTTATGAGTCGCGTCCGTCCGGTCATCGAATTACAGCTATCTTCACGCGGTCATCGGCCAGGAGTTGACCGGTGCCCGTCCCCTGGTACAATCGGGCGTAGGCCAGGTAGGCACCCGAGGCTACTTCGTTGCCGGACTGGTTTTTCATATCCCAGGCCAGGTCGTACACCGCCGCCGAGTAGGTGCCGGAGCGATCAAATGCCTGAAACTGTCCCTCGACTGTGCGCACACGCTCACCCGCCACAGTAAAAATGTCAACGACAACGTGGGAGTTACTGTACAGCTCATCGTCCTCACCACCCATCGTCACTTCAAACGCAAACTTCATATCTGCTCCGTCCATCTGGCTCACCACGGCCGGATTCGGATACGGTGTCAGAATGCCCGATTTGTCGGAGAAGATTGTATCCGGGTTGGCTCCCACCTCGGTCCAGTTGCGATTGGAATAGCCAACGGCCACTGTGTTTCCCTCGCGGAACTCATCCGGGATAACGGTAGTGGGCGTCAGCACCAGCGTGATGGACCGGTAATCCCGGTAGTCAATGGGGTGTCCAAAAACGGTCGTAAGATCACGATTCCTGATGGCGGAACCCAGGGCTACCACCGTCTCCACGACGTGCGAGTCCGGGTTGTCCGCCAACTGGTATATGGCGGACACGCCCCACCGACCGGCATCAAACTGGTCGATCAGCAGCAACACGCTGAGGACGGAGTCGGCAAAGGCGGTGGAGTCCGTGCAGGTGTTGTTGTCAAAGGAACCGCTGTTGCAGGTCCAACTGGAGTCACTGAGCAGGTCAAGATCGTCAAGACGAAGGTAGGTGGCCGCATTGACCTGCGGACGGTAGGCGTACGAAGCCGGCAGTGCCAGGAAGCGGTATTCCCGGCGATGATCTATGGAATCGGTCGGAATATACGCCAGGTTCGCCTTCTCTGAATAGCCCATGTCGTTCGGGGCATCCTCGGCATACGGTCCGGTGAAATAATTCCAGACCGCAAACTCGGCAAACGCCGAATGGAGATTCATCGTGGTGTCGGCCGAGTAAATGCAGCTATCCATGCTGATAAGGAAGTCCTGGCCTATCCCTCGATCGGCGGCATCCTGCCAGATACGGCGGATGATATCCGTGCCGAAGGTTTCGGACAAGTAGATCGGCCAGACCACAGATGCATAATGGTGAGCGTTGACTTCGCTCTGGATGGACCGGCGGGGCACATCAAAAAAGACTTCGTCATAGAGATAGTAGTCATTTATATCGTCGTATTGTGCTTCTTCCATCCAGACCGCCGACATCTCAAACCAGGTAATGGACTCAGAGGCATCAAGCGTGAAGTGCACGGTGTGGAACAGCTCGTGAGCAAGCGTGACACGGGCGGCATCAAGCGGACGTTCACGATACTCCGGAAGTGCAGCGAAGTCGTTTTCGAGCACCACCCAACTGGGCACTTTCCAGATCGGATCGGCGCCGCATTCCAGTTCGGCATAGGTCAAACCATAGTAGCCCGCTGACAGGGCGCGCAGGTAGATATCAACCCGATCATCGCCGCCGTCGGAAGTGCAGATTGTATCGGCTATGGGATGCGGGTAACCGTAATACCCGGTCATGAGATCGTAGCAGGAGTCGGCGATAATCGCAAAAGACTCAATATAGTCTGGTGTCCCGTCGCCGTCGGCGTCAAGACCGGCCTGGTACACGGCATGGATACCGGTTTTGTCGTAGTGGATTCTGATCCGACCACCCGGCGAGTCATACGCATACTGCATTTCCGGCCGCTCGACTGCCTGCACACCCAGCTCCTGCAGCAGCGCCCGATCCAGTTTGTCGTAGTTTCGCTGGAACCGCATAATGGCGGCGGTGCCGCATTTGTCATGCGCATGGCGCGCCTCGGCAGTTTCGTCGGAACCGGCGGCTTGCCGCCCGCCGACTGTCTGGCCGGTGGCATGCATGTAGTGTTCGATGATGTCACGCTGTTGATCCAGGGATAGATCCTCCGCACCGGCGTTGATCGCCAGGCAGCAGATGCCTGCAATAATACAACACAGAATCTGTTTCACGCTTCGCCTCTAATCTGCTCTGCCCGTGCACGAAGGCCGGCCAGCAGTCTGGTGGGTACCTGCTGGGATCCGATTTCCCCCTCACGTTCGCTCCGTCCGTGAAAATCGGATCCGCCCGTTGTAAGCAAGCCGAATCGCTCGGCTGTTTTTTTCAGTTGTTTTATGTCCGGTCGGGAGTGGGAGTAGTGGTACGCCTCAATCCCGTCCAGTCCCAGTTTGACCGTATCTTCGATATGCTTGTACATGTGGGCGATCATGGGATGAGCCATTACCGCCACACCACCGGCGCCGTGGATCAATTCAATCGCCTCACCCGGCGACAGCTTGGACTTGGGCATGTAGGCCGGCTTGCCGTTGCCAATGTACCGGTAGAACGCTTCCTCGATAGACTTCACGGCGCCCACCTTGAGCATAGCAGCGGC
>JAHIVM010000057.1 GCA_018816665.1 Candidatus Zixiibacteriota bacterium | reverse complement strand
CAGTCAGTATATCCTGTGCTCGGTCCAGGACATTACCCAGCGCAAGGAGGCTGAGTACCGTCATCAGCAGATGACGGAAGAGCTCGAGAAGGCGCGGCGCATGGAGTCTATGGGTATACTGGCCGGCGGTGTGGCTCATGACCTCAACAATATGCTCGGTCCGCTGGTCGGGTATCCCGAACTCATTCGCATGAGCCTGCCCGAAGACAGCCCTCTGATCAAGTATGTCAGGAGTATGGAGCGGGCTGCGGTCGATGCTGCCGAGGTCATCCAGGACCTTCTGGCCCTGGCTCGTCGCGGACGATACGACATGATCGCGATTTCATTGAACGAGGTGGTCCGGGGGTATCTGGAGTCGCCCAGTTACGTTCGTCTTGTCGAGAACAATCCGGAAGTCAGCGTCGAAATTTCCCTGGCCGACACCATGCAGCCCATATCCGGATCCGCCCCGCATCTGGCCAAAGCGGTCATGAATCTGATCGTGAATGCTTTTGATGCCATGCCCGATGGGGGCCGACTGCTGATCTCGACCGAACAGAAGCGGTTCGAAAAGCTGCCCGGCGGATACGACCGCATCGTTCCGGGAGAATATGTCGGCGTAACGGTCCGGGATTCGGGACACGGGATTGATGAAGCCAATCTGGAGAAAGTGTTCGAACCGTACTACTCCAAAAAACAGATGGGGTCGAGCGGATCGGGTCTGGGGCTGGCAGTGGTATACGGCATCATCAAGGATCACCAGGGGTACTACGATATCATCACGGAACCGGGTCACGGTACGGCGTTTTCGCTGTACTTGCCGGCCGTATCCGAGGCCGAGATTGCCACCGAAAAAGGGGTGGCTAATACCTGCGGTCATGAGTCCGTGCTGATTGTCGATGATGACCCGCAGCAGCGCGAAGTGGCGGTGGCTCTTCTGGCCAGCCAGGGTTACCAGGTCGACTCGGTCGCCAACGGCAGCGAAGCCCTGGGATTCATCCGCACCAACCGTCCGGACCTCCTGGTCCTGGACATGATTCTGGAAAACGATCTTGACGGTCTGGACACGTACGAACGGATTCTGGCTTCGTTTCCCGACCAGAAGGCGATTCTTGTGAGCGGTTTCTCCCAGACCGACCGGGTCAACCGAGCGCTCGCGCTCGGTGCGGGGAGATTTGTCAAAAAGCCGTACACCCGCACCAGCCTCGGCCGTGCCGTCAGAGCCGAACTGGATCGCGATCGAGTCCGTCAATCTGTCGAGTAACCATCGAAACCGACCCTTGCACAAATCCCGGCGACCGGCGACGTTCTTTTGTTGATTCCAGGGGACGGTCAACCCATTTTCGTGCCATGCTTTCCGGGACAAGAAAATTCGCCTACCTGGCGGTGTTCACGCTACTGCTGATCCTGCTGGTCAATCTGGCCTGGTGGTTTCATTACGGTACCACCGGAGAGCTGCTCGAGGAGGAACTAAGCCGCCGTTTGGTATCCATAGCGCGTACGGCCGGGGCCTCTTTTTCTCCGGAGGCGGTTGATCTGCTTCTCGAGGATGATGCCATCGCGTATCTCGCGGCAGTCAATGATCTGGAAACCGTCCGAGCCAACGATTCGCTCTCGGAAGTGTTTATCATCGATGAAAACTATCATTATCTGGCTACCACGGCATTGCTGCCGGATACCTCCTACTTCCTGTCATCGCTGAACGGAGTCTACATTGATTCGCTGTTTTTCGGTGAGGCGACCGCGGCCCTGACCAGTCGGAGCTATCAGAGCGGCCGCATTTATCTCAAATCGGCCTTTGCGCCACTGGTGGATTCCCGCGGGATCATCGCGGCCGTGCTGGGAGTTGAGGCAAGCGTAGATTACTACGATGCCATGCTGGAGTTGCGGCAGAATCTGTATCTGGCCACCGGACTCTCCCTTCTGGGCGGGCTGGTGCTCGGGCTGGTTTTCCTGGCTTTGCAGCGGCGGATTAATGCGGCCGAACAACGGTTGTACCTGGCCGAGACCCACGCGCATCTGGGACGGATGGTGGCGGTGGTGGCGCACGAGGTTCGGAATCCGCTCATGATCATCAGGGCCTCCGCCGAACGACTGGCCCGCAAAACCGGGCGCGAGGAAGCAGCTTACGTGGTTGAAGAAGTCGACCGGCTCAACGAAATCGTCACCGGCTATCTGGATTTTGCCCGATCCGGCGGTTCGCTCCTGGCCGGCGACAGCCCGGAAGACATCGATCTGGGGGCACTCTGCCGGGCGGCTATGAAGCATCTGGAGGAACGGGAGAGCGACCAGAAGATAGAGTGGCTGGAGCCCGCCTCTCCCCT
>JAHIVM010000056.1 GCA_018816665.1 Candidatus Zixiibacteriota bacterium | reverse complement strand
TTCCGGCGCGTGGCGAGCAGATGTCGGACCTGAGAACCCGGGACACAGGATCGTATTTGCCTACCCTCTGCCGCATCCTCCCACTGACGCTAGTTCATCCGGTCAATACTCGAATAGTCTCCCGATACCTTCAGCGTGACCGTCAACGGCTCTGACGTGCGATTCCGCCAGAACCAACCGTGCTTGCCGTCGAAAGCCGCCTCAAGTACGCCCTCGTCACGTTCGGTGGATCCCTTCGTGTAATTGTGGTACTTGATCTGAAGCGCCTCAGAATCAGCGTGGGCGTCGAAGTTCGCTTTGCCGCCATCGGTCCACCAGGCAAACTCAACTGTCTGCCCCTTGTTCATGGCGAGCTTGATCTCTTTGCCCTCGTTGGGAGTGAGGGAGATCGTGATTTCGTCGGATCTGACGTCTCTGTCGGCAACGCCCGATGCTTCCGGCGGCAAGGGCTGGGTTTCCACTTTCTGAAGATCGGTCGCCGCAGATTCGGCCGCCTTGTTGGCGCCGCTGTCGGAGGCGGCTTCTGCTGCCAGGGAGACCTTGATCTCGCCCATTTTTGCCAGACCCAGGAAACCGCCGACGCCGGTTGGATCGATCCCGTACTCGGCCGGAAGGACAACTGTGACCAGTATGATCGCGGCGATGCAGATCGCCAGAATCGTGGATTTGATAAGCCTGCCGATCGACGGAAGCTCGACATCTGATGGTATATTTTGATTTCTCACTGTGTTTTCTCCTCACGTGCAATTACGAAACAAAAAATCCGGTCAGCTGATATCCCACAAAGATGAAACCGCCGGCCATTAAGGCGACATTGGCGTTGTACGCATGACGCATAAATCCGCCCGACCGTCGCCAATAGCTTATCAGAATGAGGATCATGCCCAGCCCCATGATTTGGCCCAGTTCCACCCCTACATTGAAGGCGACCAGATTGGGGATCAATCCTTCGGATGACATATTGTACTCCAGGATTTTGGTGGCCAGCCCGTAGCCGTGAAACAGGCCGAATACGAGGGTGGCGATTTTGGTGCTGGGCTGGAAACCAAACCATCGCTGATAAGCCCCCATATTGTCCAGAGCTTTGTAGACAATCGAAAAGCCTATGATAGCGTCGATGATGTAGGCGTTCACACTAATGTCCATGAGAACTCCGGACAGAAGGGTGACCGAGTGCCCGGCGGCGAAAAGCGTGACATAAACGCTCACATCCTTCAGGCGATACAGGAAGAAAATGACGCCGAACAGAAACAGCAGGTGATCGTAGCCGGTCACCATGTGTTTGGCGCCCAGGTAGATGAACGGCAGTATCATCGTGCCGGAACTCTCCTGGATGTAGCCTTTGTCGCCGTCGGTGACGCCGTGAGCGACAACGTCGGGGACAACAGCAAAAAGCACCATGACCAAGCCCAGGAACAAAAGTATGCTACTCATGTCCAGGGTTCGTTTGAAGATTCCAATCATTACATAGCCTCACCGAAACTGGTTGTTCATAACGGACTATCCCGCGACACCAATCAGAGGTAGACAGGACGGCTGAGTCCTACGGTGTGGAAGTCGCCGGGGATAGAGGGTTGAAAACCGCGTACTAGCCGTTAGACGAGGACGGGAGGGCCACGAACGACTGGGCAGGAGACCAGTGGTTCGTCGACAAAGAGCAGCCGCTGACGAATGGTGCGGGTATCGTTGGGATCAGTCGTGTGAACAACAGGTACCGAACACGCCAGCTCGATATTATCGGGAAACGTCGTATTTGTTGCCTGGGGCCTGGTGACATGCCAATCGATATGCTCGCTCATCGCATGGGAATGATGGTGAGACGAGTGCTTGACATCGCTGTCAAAACGATCATAGCCGATCCGGCGGTCCAATAGATGGTGATCGTGCCGATGATACTCGTGACAAAACGAGGATACCGGGATAACAATCATCAACGCCAGGAACAGGAGAGAACCTAACCTGCGGACGGCAATGGAGTTAATCGACATATACATCATTATCGACCAATATAGTTCTGGTTTGAGCGAAGTCAATCAGAATTCACTTGTATCAGGTCCCAAACCGCACTGGGCCTGTCAGGGGATGTCAATCGGCAGGTCCTGTCTCAGTGAGACCCGCTGACTTCTCCTGCGAAACCGCCGTGTCGGCAATATTGAAGGCCATGAATGCTCGGAAATCGGTACTCATGGTCAGGACAGTCGCCGCCAGCAATGTCGCCGTGCCGCACGCCAGGTAAATCAACGGGATGTTGTGATCCATGGCATCGGCCACAAACCCGGCCAGGCCCATCGAAATCGGCATCAACGCCATGGACAACGTCCCCAGCAGGCCAAACACCCGGCCGCGAATCTCCGACGGCGTGGTGGCCTGCAATATCGTTGCAATGCCCACGTTGAAGAATCCCGAGGTGAGACCCGTTCCTATCAGCAGGGCCAGCGCGGACCAGCGGGAACTGAGCAATCCAAGGGCGGCGAACGTTCCGGAGAGCAGCAGCAGGGCGGCAACCATGGTGATTGACCGGCGACGGCCATCGAGTTTCAGCCAGCCAAACAGTCCAAACCCAATCATGCTGCCCAGCCCGGCCGCGGCCAGAAGAAATCCGTACCAGTCGGCCGTGGCGTTCAGAAAATCGGCCACATAGAACGGCAGCAGGACCAGAATCGGCATGGCAAAAAAGTTCAGGGCCGCCGCGGCAAAAAACAGGTGACGTAACCCCCGGTCCCGCCAGACAAAAGCAAACCCCTCTTTGGTATCGATTTTGAACTGCTGGAAAGTCGAGACGGCCGGATCACTGCTTTTGGCCGGCAGCTTCTGCGGGATCTGGATAAACAGTTCACTGATGGCTGAGAAGACGTAACTGATGCCATCGATCAAAAACAACACCGGGGCACCAAGAAGTCGAAACAGCACGCCGCCGGTTCCCTGGCCGAGGAAAGTAGACAACTGCATTGACATCTGATTCAGCGCATTGGCCTGGGGAAGTTTGTCCGCCGGTACCAAATCGGGGATCGCGGCCGAGACGGCGGGTTGGAAAAACGATCCCGCAGTTGCCAGCAACCCACCGGCAACAAACAGGCCCACTACCAGTAGATCCGTACTATCCGGACGGAGGAAAAACAGCGCGGCCAGGGCGATCACGAGAACGCCTCGAATCAGATCGGTGACCACTATAATTGTACGACGAGAGTGGCGGTCGGCAAAGGTTCCGGCGATCGGACCGAGTATGCCGGCAGGTAGATGGGAAACCATCATGACCAATCCCATGAGTGATGCCGACCCGGTGGCCTCCATGAGCCAATACATCATCGCTATGATGTAAGCCTGGGAGCCTACCCGGCTTACGAGGTGGCCCTGCCACAGCAGGGTGAAATTCCTATTGAAGAGTTTTGTCGGCCTAGTCATTACCTGTCCTACGAAGATAGTCGTTGGAAGTTACCGCGTAGCTGTCGCTGCGCGCAAGTACCAAACGGTATTACACATACGACGAATCGACGGGGTGGCTCTCTTAAGCGCTCCGCTTGGGAGGGGAATGCATGGATTTGCAGTCCCGGCCCCAACAAGGATTCGTAGCGACGGTCTCCTCACGAGAAACCATCCATTCAGCCAATTGGTCCTTGGCGGAGAATGCGTGACTCATTGCTGGATCGGCAGAGACCGGCGTGAAGTAACAAAGGGGACGCAGGTCTCTGAGGCGGATGTTGACTCCATACTTGTGACTAGCTGACTCATGTTCTGTAGTGATTTAGACTGCTTCTTGCGGAGACCTGCGCTACGGGCATGGAATGTCTCCGCTTGGAAGGGTTGAACAATCTGAGGATCCGGACTGAACACCCCTGCGGCGGAAGCCGCCCAACCGTCGTATTCGAGTTTTTAATTGAATTGACAGCGTCTCCCGGCTATGTTCGAGCCATGAGAGTATTAGGAATAGACCCGGGATTATACATCACCGGGTACGGGATTGTCGACGAGGACAAAGGCAAGATCAAGCTGGTGGAAGCCGGCGTAATACGCACGATCCGGTCGTTGTCTACCGGGGACCGTCTGGCCGACATCGCCCGCGAGCTTGAGGGGATAATCGCGCAGTTCAAACCGGAGATTGTGTCGATTGAGGAGTTGTATTCGCACTACGCTCACCCCAAAACCGCCATAATCATGGGACATGCGCGGGGGATAGTGTTTTTGAAGGCTGCCGAGGCCGGGATTGAGGTCGTGCCGTACGCTGCGACCCGAATCAAAAAGTCACTGACCGGAAACGGGAGAGCCTCCAAGGCGCAGATGCAGCAGATGATACAGTCGACCCTGGCTCTAAAAAACATTCCGGAACCGGCGGACGCTGCCGATGCGCTCGCGATTGCCCTGTGCCACGCTCTGTCCGCCCAGCAGCAGGCGGCTCTGTCATGATCAGCCGGATCACGGGGAAACTCACGCAGATTCACGATCAATACGCCCTGGTGGAAAACGGAGGCATCTTCTATGAAGTGCTATTGCCGTCGGGTCTGGCCGAACGTATGAAAAACAACGGCCGGATCGGGCAGCCGGTCACGTTCGAAACGATCTATTACATCGAGGCCGGCGACCGTAAGTCCAATCACTATCCCCGCATAGTGGGGTTCACAGAGACGATCGACCGGGAGTTTTTCTCGCTGTTTACGCAGGTCCCGGGACTTGGTATCAAAAAAGCCCTGAAGTCTCTGATTCTGCCAATCAGCGAAATCGCCACCGCTATCGAGACCAAGGATGCGTCCCGACTCAACCGCTTACCCGGAGTTGGGGGCAGGCTGGCCGAAAAGATTATTGCCGAACTTCACGGCAAAACCGCCAAGTATGCCCTGGCGCGCGATAGTGAGCCGTTGGCCGCTCCAACCCAGAAACCCAAACCTCAGCCATTTATCGAAGAAGCGCTGGAGGTTCTGGTGCAGTTGCAGTATACTCACCGTGAGGCCGAGGAGTTGATTCAGCGGGTCATGAAAAACAATCCGAAAGTGGCAACCGCAGAAGAACTCATTAATGTGATTTTCAGATCCATGCAAAAGACACAGATTAGTAGCTAATGGGACGTGAACGAATAGTAGGCGGCGATCAGGTTGGCAACGATGAGGATCTGGTACAGTTCTCATTGCGTCCGAGTAGTCTCTCTGAGTACATAGGGCAGCATGAGTTACGCGCCAAACTGGAAGTATTACTAGAGGCTGCCCGACAGCGCGATGAAGCTGTCGAACATGTCCTGTTGTACGGTCCTCCCGGTCTCGGCAAAACCACTCTCGCTCACATAATCGCCCGCGAAATGGGCAGCAAAATCATCTCCACATCGGGTCCCGGTCTGCAGCGGGCGGCCGATCTTATGGGCATCCTGACCAATCTCAACGACGGCGACGTGCTGTTCATAGACGAAATCCATCGGTTGTCATCGGTTATTGAAGAGTTCATCTATCCGGCCATGGAAGACTATAAAGTTGATTTCGTTGTGGACAAAGGCGCCTTTGCGAAGGTCATTAACGTGCCGCTCAAGCGATTCACATTGATAGGTGCCACGACCCGGGCCGGGATGTTATCGGCACCGCTTCGGGACCGGTTCGGCCTGCACTATCATCTGGACTTTTATCCACCGGAGGATCTGGCCATAATCGTCCGCCGATCGGCCCAGCTTCTCGAGATTCAGATAGAGAACGAGGCCGCCGACGTTGTTGCCGGTCGTTCCCGAGGCACTCCTCGTATCGCCAACAGGCTGCTCCGACGGGTGCGCGACTATGCGGCGGTCAAGGGCGATGGCAAAGTTGGGGTGGACATTGCAGTGAAAGCTCTTGATACCGAGGGTGTCGATTCGATGGGCCTTGATGCTCTGGATCGAAAGTTGCTGGAAACGATTATTCGCTACTACAAAGGCGGACCGGTGGGTATTGAGGCGCTGGGCGCCACGCTGAACGAAGAGATTGATACGCTGGTAGATATGGTGGAGCCGTTCCTGCTCAAAATCGGCTATATTCGTCGGACCAAACGGGGCCGCACGGTTTCCGAGGAAGCGGCGCGGCATTTGGGGCTCAAGATTGGTACGGACGGGCCCCAGGCAGATTTGTTCTAGTCGGTCGGGGGGGAGGCATAATAATCATGCACGCACGTATTGGATTCCTGGGCGTTTTGCTGGGTGTTGTGCTTCTGAGCCTGTTCTCAGGAGGCTGCAGCGACGATTCGGTTGATCCCAGGCCCGCGCCGGGGACGATAGTCCCGTTGGAAGTGGGCAACCGCTGGGTGTATCGCGTCTTCACGTACCCGGCCGGGGGGGACCCGATTGAAAGTACAGACAGTATCGTTATCGTGAGCAAGGATACAACCGGCGACGAGACCGTCTATCGTACTCACGTCGGTGAGGTGATGGCGGAGCGCGCCAGCGGCTTGTGGTTTGCCCGGAGCGAATCCGATTCTTTGACATTGTTGTTTGAGTATCCGACCTTCATAGGGGCCGGCTGGCCGTTCGGTCCCGCATTTGAGTGGTATGTGACCGTTGTGGGCACGCGCACCCCGGTGCAGGTTCCCACCGGCAATTACAACTGCTACGTATACGTCCGTTCTGAGGCAGTTGCGGTTCCTCGGGAGTGGGAAAAGTTTTATGTTGTTCCCGATGTCGGAATTGTCCAGTATCAAAAGCTTGATAGTACACAAACAGAGATTCTGGAGCTGCGCGTCCTGAGTACGGTTCAGCTACAGTAGTCCCGCCCGTTTGGTTTCTTGGGGAGGCATTTCATGACCGACAACCGCAAACGTCCTATTGTCGCGCACAGTAATCCCGGAAAAGTTGCCCGTATACTTTCCGAAGAGACCGAGAAATACAGGGATAAGCTCAAGGCTGATGACGGACGAATTCTCACGGTAGGTGACACCCGCCGGGCATTGCAGGTTTTTGAGGACCTGGTCAAGGGGAAGGATATGCCCGACGACCTGACCGATGACCAGCGGGGGCTGCTCGACCTGTGGCTTGACCGGCTCAGCAAGTAATCCTCAGCTTCACATTTCGCTTGAACCGGGGCCAGAATTCCGTATCCTCCGGGCTGTTGAACGTCAATGCTTCGGAGTGGTACGTATGGATCTGGCCCTGTTCGACTATGAATTGCCCAAAGAGCTTATTGCCCAGGTTCCGGCCCGCAGGCGTGATCGCTCCAGATTGCTTATTCACGACCGAGGCACGGGTGAGCGCCGCCACGAAACGTTTCCGTCGATTTTGAATCACATCAAATCCGGTGATGTCCTGGTGGTCAATAACACTAAAGTGTTTAAGGCCCGCCTCTTAGGGCGCAAAGCCACCGGGGCGAAGGTGGAGATATTCCTGGTGCGACGGGTCGACGGGTTGTCCGGGGACTGCTGGGAAGCGCTGGCAAGACCGTCGCGACGACTCTCGGAAGGTGAGGAGGTTCTGTTTGACGGCGGCGGCTGGGCGCGGCTGGACAAGTGGCTTGGTCGGGGCCGCTGGCGCGTGGTTTTCAGGTCGGAGAGCGCTGCCGCCCGAATCATTGCTCATTGCGGGCACGTGCCTCTCCCGCAGTATATTCGTCGGGATGATTCCCCCTCGGACCTGCGCCGGTACCAGACTGTTTTTGCCAGTAGCGATCGCACCGGGGCGGTAGCGGCCCCCACGGCCGGTTTTCACTTCACCAAAGGCCTGCTGACAAAACTGGCCGAACGCGGAGTGGATGTGCTGCAGGTGACCTTACATGTAGGTCCCGGAACCTTCAAGCCCATCACAGTGGACAATATTCACGATCACACGGTCGACCCCGAATGGGCGGAGTTGCCGTCCTCAGTGGCCGATCGTCTTAACGAGGTCCGGGCACACGGGGGCAAAATCTTTGCGGTAGGGACCACATCCGTGCGGACCCTGGAGTCGGCTCCGGCGCAGAACGGTCTCATACAGCCGTTTGCCGAGATGGTTGATTTGTATATCAAGCCCGGTCACACGTTCCGGTTTGTTGACCATCTTATTACGAACTTCCACCTCCCCAAATCGTCGCTTCTGGTGCTTGTGTCGGCCTTCGCCGGACGGGATGATATCCTGACGTCCTACCGGGAGGCGGTTCGTGAGAAGTATCGCTTCTACAGCTATGGCGATGCGATGCTGATTCTATAAAAAACTTTCTCCTTGATATGAGCTGGCGTATATTCTCCAACTATGAAGAATCGCGCCCTGATAGTAGCCGCGGGCAGCTCCGAGCGTTTTGGAGGCGATGTCCCCAAACAGTATCGTGAGGTGGCCGGACGGCCCCTGCTGGCCTGGACCATCAGCCGGTTTGAGGCAGCCCGTCTGATTGATGAAATCGTGCTGGTGGTGGCCGAGGACTACCTGCTGTTTGTTTCGGAGCGGGTGGTCGATCCCTTCGGTTTTCGCAAAGTGACCAAAATCGTACCGGGCGGTGACACCCGTCAGGAATCGGTGCGCCTGGGGCTGGAACGGATGCCCATTTCGACGGCATTGGTGGCGATTCACGACGGTGCTCGGCCGCTGGTCACTCCGGCCGACATTGACCGGGTGATCGAAGTTGCGGCAACAGACCGTGCCGCCCTGTTGGTTCAATCGGTGACTGACACGGTCAAGCGGGTCGAGCAGGGGTTTGTTCTGGCGACGCTTGATCGCAAGGTCCTTTGTCAGGCTCAGACGCCGCAGGTGTTCCAGTACGATCTCATCCGGAAGGCTCACGAGGATGCCCGGGAGTCGGGTGAATCGGCCACCGATGACACCGCCTTGATAGAGAGACGCGGATTCAAGGTTCGCGCCGTGGAATCGTCCTCAATCAATCTGAAAGTCACTACGCCGGAGGATCTCTTGATTGCCCGGGCGTTCATTGAGGGAGAACCGGGATGACACAGCTCAGGGTTGGCCAGGGATACGATGTTCACCAACTGGTTGAAGGGCGGAAACTCATTATCGGCGGTGTGGCTATCCCGTTCGAACGCGGCCTGCTGGGGCATAGCGATGCCGACGTGTTGTATCATGCGGTGGCCGATGCCCTCCTGGGAGCGGCGGGGCTCGGAGATATCGGCCAGCACTTTCCTCCGTCGGATGACCGCTACAAGGACGCTGATTCCGGCGAGTTGCTGGCCGTGGTATGGGGCCTGGTCTCGGCCGAGGGTTACCGGACAATTCACAACATTGATATCGTTATTATGGCGGAACGCCCCAAAATGGCGCCGCACATCCCGGCCATGAAAAAGAACCTCGCCCGCATCCTGAACGTTGCAGAAAAGCAGATAGGACTGAAAGCGACAACCACCGAAACACTCGGTTTTGTAGGACGCGAGGAAGGCATCGCCGTGTCGGCGGTTTGCCTGATCAGCAGCCATGAGTGAATCTCTGCAGGTCATTAACCAGTACCTGGATTATGTGTTCGCGTACGGCACCTTCTGGGTGTACGCCGCGATTTTTCTGGCGTGCTTTATCGAGAATATTACGCCGCCCTTTCCCGGTGACAGCTTCATTGTAGCCGCCGGGGGACTGATTGCTGTCTCGCGGCTGACGCCCCTGTATGTGCTGATATCGGTGATCGGTGGTGGGATGTGCTCGATCATGGTCGTGTATTATCTGGGGCGACGGTACGGTCGGGATTTTTTCATGCGCAAAAACTACAGGCTGTTCTCGGCGGCTGATATCGTTGAGGTGGAGGCAAAATTCAAACGTCACGGTGGCTGGTTACTGATTGTGTCTCGCTTTGTCGTGGGGTTTCGCGTCATTCTGGCTCTGGCGGCCGGGATGGGCAAGTATTCGGCCACCAAAATGGCTGTGTATACCGGCATTTCTTATGTGATGTTTGCCAGCCTGCTGGTATACCTGGGGTACAAACTAATAGAGCATCTCGACGTAATCGAGCACTACTTCAAGACGTACAACTATATTGGCTGGCCTTTGGTGGCGGTGCTGGTGGTGTTGTATATCGTACGGAAGATAACCAAAACCCGGGAGGGTAACGGCAAGTGAAGGTACTGGTCCTGGCTGGAGGGGACTCCAGTGAACGCAAGGTTTCTCTTACTACCGGAGCGGCGGTAGTTGCAGCCCTGAAGAGGCTGGGACACGAAGTTCTGGCGGCGGACCCGTCATCGGGCCGATCCCTCCTGAATGACAGGAGTGAATACCTGCTGGATGAGCTGGTGACGGCCGTGACCGGTCCTCAGGAGACCGGATCATTGGTGGAATCGCTGGGCGATCCGCGCTTTGCCGATGTGGACCTTGTTTTTCTGGCATTGCACGGCGGCTCGGGCGAGAACGGCACTGTTCAGGCGTTGCTGGACCTGGCC
>JAHIVM010000055.1 GCA_018816665.1 Candidatus Zixiibacteriota bacterium | reverse complement strand
TGCCGCCCAGATTCCCCAATCGGAGGTGCCACTCCCCAAAAACACCAAGGTGTGGGTGCCGTGCGAATTCGGACCGAAAGACGAGGTCTACAACCTCTCCTACCTCGTCAAGCATTCCATACGTGACTCGGTCGTGCATGTCAGGCTGGCCGTTGATATTCATGATCAGATGATCAACAAAGACGCCACCCTCACAGAGGGCGTGAATTACGTGCCGGGAACAGACGAGACTATCGACACCGTCGTCACCAACGTCAAGGCACGCTACCCCAAACTTCGGTTCAGCAAGGCGGGGATCATCGGCCATGAGAACAACGGCCTCTCCTTCTGGCACATGACAGCACCGCGCGAGACGCTCGAGGACATCAGCAAAAAAACCAATTGCCCCTGGTACGACATCGTTGAACATGATGCCAACGGCCCCCTGCGTGATATATACATGACCGCCGGGCGCGACCCGGTCGACCCGGCTGTCCGAGGCTCCGTCCTCGTGGACTCGGTAGCACGCGTATTCATCCCGCTGGGCATTCCTGAGGAAGTACGTTCTCAGCGCCATCGAATTCGCGAGTTTAACGGCAAGTTGCATATCGTCAAACAGGGCAAGCAGAATTTCCTCACGCCCGGCAAGGCAATCTGGATTCCCAGCGAAAACGTGCTCTCGGCGACGTCGTTCGCCGACTGCGATCACGCGGTACAGGTGTGCCAGCCCGCGTTTGAGTTCATACATCATCTGAACAAGGCCCGGAACTACATTCTGCCGGCCATGAATCTCTGTCGTACTTACCTCGACATCTACGAGGTGCTCTCCGGCTACCTTGATGTCGCCCGTACTGAAATTGAAGGTGCCGTGACTGAGTACATGCGCAAAGGCGATCACAAAAAATGCAACCTGCGCGGGGAATGGGCGTCAATGGTTGTTACCTTTGACTCACGCAAGCACGGGGCACTCAAGAAAGCTGTGTTCGGGATACGGACCAAGGGATACAACTACGCGTGCATGCGATCGGCTCTGCAGAACGTTCGCAAGCGGGCCGGCAAGCCGGAGGTCTACTCCGTCGCAGGCAGCGATGAGACGTTCGAGAGCATCGCGGCCGCCAAAGGCGTCCCGGTGCATGCCCTGATTGCCCACAATTATCAGGCCGGCAAGATTGACCGGGAGACGGTCACCTACGATGCGGATAAGGACGAGTGGAAGATCAAAACTGCCACTCTATCGAGCGGCACGTCACTTGAAATCCCCCCGCCCAATAAGATCGACAGAATGCTGTACAACGGACTGTGGCGCAATCTCGGCATTGGGGTGGGTCCGGGCAGCACCAATTTCTCTGCCGATTACGCCGGCAATCTGTTCGCTCAGGCGTCGATTACGGAGATGGACATCAAGGAACTCGCAGATGATCTGGATAAGTCTATCGAGGATTTCTACGCTGCCCTCGCCAAAAACCGTGACTTCCACCAGAACAACTGGAATCGCGCCAAACCGGAGGATCGACGGTACTACTGCTTCTACGGTGATGTACTCCATCAGCATGATATGCCCAGCATTGCGACCCAGATGAAACACAAAGGCCGCAACGTGTGGAAACGCACCACCCGGGCGGAGGCCACGCAGTTCGCTGTTGATTCCACGGCCAAGATTCTGTTTGGATCGATTGACCAGGCGCTCGGCCCCCTGAAAAACGCCGGGCTGGATCGAATCGGCAAGAGTGGGTCGTTCCTGGCCCAACAGGGCTGGAGCGCCCTGAGAGGCGCGGTGACGCACCAGGACATGGCACCGATCTTTTTCTGCCTGTTCCTCGGCGAAGTGCAGCGGGAAGGTGGCAACATCGTTCTTCGCGAAGCCGTCGACAAGGGCGGCACCCAGGGCGTGAGTTTACTCCGCGATCAGGTGATAATGGGGAAGGTGGTTATGCCAACCCTCAAGAAAGTGGTCGGTGCCTCTGACTCCTCGGTGAAACAGCGAATAACCCAGGAACATGTCCTGGATTTTCAGAAAGAGCGGCTGACACTCTCGGCCCACTGGACCGACAAAAAGCACTTGAAAGACAAGCAGCGCGCCCTCAATGAGGCGGCCAGGGAAACCGACGAGCTGATGATCAAAATATCCCGGCACTTCATGCACGCCTGGGATCGGTGGTTCGGCGATGTGTTTCCCCGGCTGGAACATCTCGAACAGTACAAGAAAGACCGCAATCTCGGCCTCACCGGTTGCCGCGATTGCTACAAGCACCTGCAATCGCTGTACGAGTTCCAGCATGAACTGGATAAGTCTGAGCGGTATCTCATGGCCGCAACATCGCTGGTTTATCGCCTGCGCGCCTGGGAGGCCTACCTCTCCACAATAGAGAAGGACCTGTTGGCTACGTTGGACAAGTCAGCGGGCACGTGGGTACGGGCGGGTGATCACAGTAATTGCCTGCGGAGCAAGAAAATAGGCCATCGTAATTGCTACGGTCCGAAAGAGGGCGAGGCATCGCAGCCGGCCCGCCCGCTGCGTGATCGGCCGCCGCAAACACCGGAGAAAGCCGAACCGACGCTCAGCAAAAACATTTCGGTGAGTGACAGGGATATTGAACGGCAGACCCAGACGGCATATCGTACCGGACGACCTCTCCCCCCGCCCCCTCCGCCGAAAAAGCCGCTGCCCAAACCGCCGGGCGCATAGCACTGGCGCCCTCTGTCTGATCGGCGCGACAGCAACTCACTGCAGCCGTCGTGCGAATGCCAGCACGTGGCCATCGGGGTCAAGACAATAGGCCACCGTATCGCCCCAATCGCGCGTTTTCGCCGGGCTGACTTCCTTTGCCCCCACAGCTATCGCGCGGTCGAGGCACACCGTCGGATCATCAACCGTCAGATACAACTCGCATCGGGGGATACCGTCGCCCGGCATCGGGTCAGGAAGATTTTCACCAAGCAGACGTTTAATTCCGGCGGCGGGCATAAGACCCAGCGAGGAACCGTCGTTGAGTGCGAATTCCGTCATTCCGGGCACATTGAGGATGGGTTGCAGTCCGAGCGCGGCGGAATAAAAGGTCGTGCTGCGTTCCTGATCGGCTACGTAGAGAATAAACAGGGCTTGGGACATGCTACTTCCTGCCATTGATTCGAGGCCTTCCAAACTTCCGTCAACAGAACCGTGGTTTGCGACTCTATGTCAAAACCGATTCTGAAGTCCGCGTAGAGACATCAGATGCTTGCCTCAGCCACATCGCAGCAAGATTCGGCTAGCTTCACAAGAGCGGCGTATTCCCATGTTCCCTGATCCTGAACTCGTCGCGCAAGATGCCCTGGGATGGCATCGAGTCCCAGGTACGCTCCGCTGATAGCGCCGGTCATCGCGGCAGTCGTGTCAACATCGCCCCCGACAGCTATGGCCGTTGCAACGGCATCGACATAACTCTCGCTATGCTTAAGAAAAGAATACAAACTCCAGAGCACACTGGGCACAACAAATGGCGAGATCCCCGGCCACACCTCCGCGAAATCATCGGCCCTGCCCGCCGGACCAATCACCGCCAGCGCGTCGGCCGGATCAAGATCTATCCACTCCGGCAGTAATCCCACCAGGTCGGCGAATTCCTGCGAAAACGGCCTCATCCAATCTGCCAATTGACGAGTTGCCTCCGCAATGTCGCTCAGCTCGTCCCTGATTGCAAGCGTCACCGCACCTGCGATTGCAATGGACCCCGCCGAACATCGAGGATCATGATGCGTGATCCAGCCCTGTTCATGAGCCACCTGGATCATCGTCGGGATACGTTGGTAAAAAAAGAGACCGACCGGGGCGGCCCGCATGGCGGTGCCGTTGCCGGCGGATGGCGGAAGTTCACCGGCTTCCTCCCATCCGGCTCCCCATGACAATCTCCGGGCAGCGTTGTCCGAGGCTATCCCCCGTCCCACAATACGATTGCTCTGGAAGAGCTCCAGTACGCGATCAGCATAGTCATCGGGCGACCAGCCTTCAGATTCTATCAGGCTGCGCATCAACTCACGGGCCAGTTGGGAATCGTCGGTGTACTGACCTTTCCAGTGCCGGTCGATTGTCCTCTCTTTGCTTGCCCACGGGTACAAAAGCTTGACTACATACTCTGAGCAGGCGGCACCTGAGGCACCCTCGACCGGATACCCGAGCGCATCGCCGAGACACTGACCTATCAAACATCCGGAAAATCGTTTTGGTTGCATCTTCTCCCCTCACGGTGATAATACTAAGTTAACCCACCCTCCCCCGACGGTCAAGGTCAACGAACTCTCCGACCGGACACACGTAAAACTATTTGCCCGTCACTATAGATGTTTAATATGTTCCTGTATGCAATTGCTGGGAACAGAACCAAGCCGTCGAGCGGCCTCTTACTTTGGAGTCGCTGTGTTCGTCGGCACAGTGTTGTTGATGCTTCCTGTCTCATCCACAGGCCCGCCCATCAGCTTCATTGACGCGCTGTTCACCGCCACCTCGGCTGTCTGCGTCACCGGCCTATCCACGCTGGATACGGCGGGAGCCTTCACTCGCTTTGGGCAGCTGGTCATACTTATGCTCATCCAGTTGGGCGGCCTGGGAATAATGGTGTTTGCGTCGGCCCTGCTGCTGTCGATGGGTGCTCGCCTTTCCGTGCGAAGCACACTCGGTATTCGCCAGGACTATGCCGCCCAGACCAGCGTGCCCACAACCGGGCTGCTCAAAGCCATTCTGATTACCACTCTGATTGCCGAAGCGATCGGGGCAGTGTTGCTGTTTACGCGGTTTGTCGGACGGTACGATGTCGGCGAGGCGCTGTATCACAGCGTGTTTCATTCTGTGTCAGCATTCTGCAACGCCGGGTTTTCAACTTTCAGCGATTCGCTTATGAGCTTTCGCAATGATCCCATCACACTCTTAATATTCGCAGGGCTCATCATTCTGGGAGGACTGGGCTTCATTGTGGTAGGTGAAAGCTTCTCGAGGTTGCGAGACAGAACCTATCGGTTGTCACTGCACTCCCGGCTGTGCCTGATAACCACGCTCGTACTCATTGTGGCCGGCACTCTGGGGTTCTGGGCCGCCGAGCAGTCCAACATGTTTCGGGACAGCGGTCTGCTGGCCGGCCTGACAAATGCGTTTTTCCAGTCGGTGACTACTCGCACCGCAGGTTTCAACAGCATCCCCCAAACAGGTTTGACTGAGCTTAGCATCCTGCTGACCCTGATTCTGATGCTGATCGGCGGATGTCCAGGGTCGACCGCCGGCGGCGTCAAAACCACGACCATCGGAATTCTCTCCCTGCTGGTGTGGCGGCGGTTTCGTGGTTTCCGCTCCGTGCCCGGATTCAAAACGTCGGTGAGCACAGACTCCATCTCCCGATCGCTGGCTGTCCTGTTGCTGGCTGTAGGAGTCATTCTGATCGCGTTTTCGTTCTTCATGTTTCTCGTGGAGCCCCCTGTATCGCATCAATTCACTCACGGCTGGTTTGTGGAGAACCTGTTCGAGGTGGTCTCCGCTTTTGGAACGGTTGGGCTGTCCATGGGTATGACCTCTCATCTGGACGGGATGGAGAAACTCGTGCTGATTGTGCTGATGTTTGCGGGTAGGGTGGGGTTGCTGACATTGGGCATGGCTCTGGTGAAGCCGGCCCGTGCGGGTGAAATAGTGTACCTGGACGAAGATGTAATGGTAGGATAGTCACATGGATGCTAAACGATTTCTCGTCATCGGTATGGGAAGCTTCGGCTCAGTTCTCGTAACCGAATTGCTCAAAATGAACCGGGCGGTCACGGCGGTCGATGAGGATCGCAATCATCTCACTAAATTCCCCAAGCACGCCAACCTCGACGCCATCATTGCCGATGCCACCGACAGAGATTTCCTGGAGTCTCTGGATGTGAAACAATATCGGGCGGTGATGCTTTCGACCGGCGAGGACTCTCACTCGTCGATACTGATAACCATGCATCTGAGGGAACTGGGAGCCGAACGGATCATCGTAAAGGCCAACACTCGTGACCACGCCCGGATACTGGAGAAAGTCGGGGCCACCGAAACGGTTATTCCGGAGCAACAGATGGCAGCGAAGCTGGCGAAGTCCATCAGCCAGCCAAACCTGGTCGATTTCTTGCCGCTGTCCGAAGATCTTGTGGTAGCCGAAATCAAAACCCCAGAGTCGTTTGTCGGCAAACATCTGAGTGAAGTCAGGCTGAGATCGGATTATCACGTTCAGGCGATAGCAGTGAAACGGAATAGCGGCACTCTTGTGTTTGTTCCCGGGGGCGACTTCGCGATCCATGAGGGCGATTTGCTGGTCGTAGTCGGCAGCGAATCTGATCTCAATCGATTGCGAAGCTGAGCGAGCCTTACAGAATCGGCAGGATTTA
>JAHIVM010000054.1 GCA_018816665.1 Candidatus Zixiibacteriota bacterium | reverse complement strand
CGCCCCGTTCAGCCACCAGGCCAGTTTAGCCGGTTCGCAAGAGCCGGCTTTTTTTGTGGTGTGATTTTTGGGGTGGGCGGTACGGTACCGGCGCGGAAATTCCGGGCAGAAAAAATATCGGGGTGATAGGATTCGAACCTACGACTTCTTGCTCCCAAAGCAAGCGCGCTACCAGGCTGCGCCACACCCCGATACTAGCGGTGCATAATACCGTGGCCGGACGTCGGTGTCAAGCTCGACGGTGTTTCATGGCAACTCCCATAAGTCCGCAAGGCAGGTCCCGGAGAAGTCGGTTCGCCGGGCAAACGGGTTGTCCGCCCGTTTCCAAACCTGTTTTGCCGCTTGCATATATGGCGATTTCTTGTACATTTTAGGTCTATGTCCAAAACTAACCTCATGGGCTTCACTGTCGGTCAGATGGAACAGCTCTTCGAGAGATATGGCGAACAGAAGTATCGTGGACGCCAGTTGTTCAAATGGTTGTATAATGATCGTCTGACAGATTTTGTGAATATGACGAATTTCACCCGTGAGTTGCGCGGACGGCTCGCTGACGACTATGCGATCAAGCGACTTGAGCTCAAGGACCGACAGGTGTCCGTGGACGGCACTGAGAAGTTTCTTTTTTTGACCGATGACGGTCACCCGGTAGAGACGGTGTTAATCCCCGATGACGACCGCAACACCCTGTGCGTGTCCTCCCAGGCCGGATGTCCGCTGGCCTGCCGCTTTTGCGCCACCGGTACGCTCGGGCTTCGTCGGGACCTGACGGCCGGGGAGATAATCGGGCAGATGATGTATATCCGAGAGTTCCTGGGTGACGAAGCTTTCACGAATGTCGTCTTTATGGGGATGGGTGAGCCGCTGTTGAACTACGACAATCTGCTGGCATCATTGCAGATTATGACGGATAGTATGGGCCTGGGCATCGGGGCCAAGAAGATAGTGATCTCGACGTGCGGGATCAGCCCGAAAATTCGGCAGTTGGCCGACGATGGCGTGAAAGCCCGGCTGGCAATATCGCTGCACGCGGCTACCCAGGCACAGAGAGAGGAAATTATGCCGGTAGCGCGATCCTACGATCTGGATTCGTTGATCGAGGCTATCCGCTACTACACGGATAGGACCCGGACCCGGGTGATGTTTGAGTACATCCTGATGGAGGGGTTTAATGACAGTGACGAAGATATCAAGGCTCTCAGCCGGTTGATGCGAGGGTTGCCCTGCAAAATCAATTTGCTGGCCTACAATCCCGTTCCGGGCCTCGACTACCGTCGACCCGATGACGAGCGGGTGGAATGGTTTGCCAAAGAACTGTATCCCCGCGCCCCGGCCGTCATGGTTCGGAAAAGCCGGGGACGAGATATTGATGCCGCCTGTGGTCAACTGGCGGGTCGCAATATGACTTAGGAGGAGAGTATGCGGGCGTTGCTGAAACTGTGCATCGCGGTGATGGCTCTGAGTATCATTGGTGATCTGGCTCTTGCGCAATCTGAAGTTACGGTCGGGAAGATCGATTTCCCCAACCGTGAGTGGGGTAAACAATCGCTGGAATTCGACGTGACCAATACTTCTGACTGGTTACGCTTTCTCGTGGTGGAGGCGGATGTTCATTTCGAGGATTCATACTCTGAGGCCCGGCGCGCCCAGAAAAGTTTCTTCCCTCTGGAACCGAACAAAACCCTCACCGTGAAACCGTCGATTGAAATCCCCGGCAACTTCGGCAAAGCGGAATTGATGATTCGCGTTTACGATGTCATCGATACGCTGGACGATCTCTCTCTGGGACACAAGATCCTCGAACAGCCGTTCCGGCTGACATTCCATGTGCCAGAGGAGATACTGCCGTACCGTCAGGAGAAGATCACCCTTCCCCCGCTGTGCGAAAACCATCAGCAACTCGACAATGAGTTCTCCCGAATGCTGCTTGTGTTTCTGCTGGAGAAAAAGACTGTAGCTGAAATCGCAGCAATCGGCCATATTGACTCCGCTGCCGTGACACACATGCTGGGAGAACTGCAGTCCGCCCATCTGATTCGTCGCGTCGGTGATACATACACTCCGGCAATTCCGGTCATCACGACCAGGTTCGCTGAGGAGGCCATGCCGATGATTGAAGCGCAGGCTGGTCGTTTTGCGGAGATCGTTGCGGGCAACCTGCCGGGATACGGCGGGACCCTGGACAGCCTGATTGCCGCCGGCGTCGTGAATGCCGACAGCAACATGTTTGCTTCCGGGAATACGCTGCTGCATCGACGGTATCCAACTGTCACTGGACTGCTCATGTGGTATCGCCTGGGCAACAAGTTCATAATTTCCAATGGCGCCCTACAGATCTTCGGGTCGAGCAATCCCTGCCGCCCCAATCTGGGCAGTTTCATGTATGTCATTCACGGCGGCGATTTCTTCAACGGCCAGAACTATTATCGGACGCAGGGCAATATCCTGAGTTATGCCGACCACCTGCCCGCGTTCATCTGTGTCCCGGAATCGGCTGCCAAATCCTACTTGCGAGAAGGCGCGGACTGGATGTACGCCGATGAGGACAAACCGGAGGCGTTTTTTGTTGATGCCGGCGCGCTGGTGCCGGCGCTCGACGCTCTGGCCGGGGGTACCGATGAGTTCCTGACGGAAGTTGAGAAGGATGCCTTCGTCCTGGCTCAGAAGCACGGTCACACCACGTTTGACTACGGGCTGCGATACTGGTACTGGAACCTGCTGGTGACAAAAACGATTAACAAGCTTGTTGCCGATGGTGTCCTGACTCGTCGTGGCAACGGAAACTTCCGCTTCCAGGTGAACACGAAATGATGATTCGTCGGGTCGTAACGGGACTGGTCGCAGCCGGAGTGTTGTTGCTTGCCGGATGTGGTGCCGAGGACCTGCCGTCGCGCGACGAAATCCCGATCTTGCGAGAACGTCTGTTTGCCCTGGAGCAGGCGGTGAAAGCTGACAGCCGGGCATCAGTTGATTCACTGTTGTCGGTGAAGATTTTGGACCGCGGCCAGGACTCCGACTCGCTCCTCCGCTATGTGTACGGAAGCGATCACAGCTTCGCCTTTGAACGTTTGGGCGACTATCACATTTTCTACAACAAGAAGGTGGCGGTCATAGACTGTTTTGTCATGGACTCCACGGCCGGGCACGACCGTCCACTAAAACTCACGTTTGAAAAAGTAGATGACCTCTGGTTGCTGGGTCAGTTTGAAGCCGGTGCCGGGAGACCGTAGCAACCGGACCGCTCAGAAGACAAGCGGCGCGTCTCAAAGAGACACGCCGCTTGTTTCTTGTTCAGTATTCGTCCTGCAGATCAGTTGCTTTCAGCCCGCTCGATTCCCTTGGTGATTATTTTAGTGTACTCACCCGGCGTAGTAATGATGCGCACCGCTTCCTTGATGGCCGGGTCAACCGGCAGAATGGTGTGCTCGTACCGACCGCGTTCGCCGGCGATACTTGAGACCACTTCGCGTTTGAGCGCCTTCTTGATGTATGGAATCGAATTCTCGAAATCCTGCGCCTTTTCCTCGGCCACCAGACGGTCCATTTCGGCAAGGGAGGCTGAGAACAGCTCAGACTTCTCCTGCTCCTTGACCGATTCCCGCATCTCGTCAACCGCTATCTGCAGGGCTGACTTGTACGTGAATTCTTCATCCTGAATGAACTTGCGGAAATCGTTGACAATTGCATCGGTCACTTCGAAGTCCGGCGTCACACCGGGATGACTTGCGATGTACTTTATTGCGAAGTCAAAAAACAGCGACTTGCGTTCCAGGTTGATTTCAATCGGCTGCCAGAGTTCACGCTCAACTTCAACATCCGGTATGATGCCGCCGCCGCCGTATACGGTACGGCCAGCGTTGGTGAAGTAGACTTCCCGATCATCGAGAGTCAACGAATCAGAGTCTTCCTCAGCCGATTCGAGAGCCACCACCTGATGCCCCGGCTTGGCCTGACGTTCCGGTTTCTGGATGCAGCGGCCCGAGGGCACGTAGTACTTGGCCGTGGTCAGTTTCAACTGCACTGAGCCGTCCTGCGACACCGGGAATATCTGCTGTACGAGTCCTTTGCCGTACGTCTGATTGCCGACAAGAATCCCCCGATCCCAATCCTGTATGGCGCCCGCGACGATTTCCGATGCTGAGGCCGTTCCTTCGTCCACCAGGATCACCAGCGGTTTGCCGGCGGGGTAGAGCGGGGGACGGTCGGACCGGAAATGGCGTTCCGATGTTTCCTCGCGACCTTTCGTGTACACGATTTCCCGGCCTTCGTCAAGAAAGAGCTCGGCGGTTTCCTTGGCCTGATCCAGCAGACCGCCGCCGTTTGAGCGCAGATCAAAAATCAAACCCGAAATGTTCTGCTCGTTGAGATCGCTGATGGCCTGGCGCAGTTCCCGGCTGGTGGTTTCAGCAAACTTCGACAGGCGAACGTAGCCGATGTCGGTACCGGGGATGAGGCCCGCGTAATTGACGGACTTCAGTTCAATCACCGCCCGCTCAACATCGTACTCAAGCAGTTCGGCGCTGCCGGCGCGCTTGATGGTGAGAGTGACCGATGTACCGGCCTCGCCCCGCATTATCTTGGCGGCGTCGGAAGACTTCATCTCCTCAGTCGACTGCCCGTTGATCTCCCAGATGATATCGCCGGCGCGAAGTCCCTTGCGTTGAGCGGGAGTGCCTTCGATGGGAGCAATAATCACGATCCGGTCATCACGGGAATCTATTTGCATGCCCAGGCCGGAGTACTTGCCGTGCGTATTCTCCATCAGGTCATCGAAAGCTTCTTTCTCCATCAGAACCGAGAAACGGTCCAGGTCGGAGAGCATGCCTACGATGCCGGATTTGATCATCTCGTCGACATCGATATCTTCCATGTAGTTGTTGCGGATACTGAAGGCGGTTTGCGTGAGTTTACGAACACTCTTCATGAACGTATCGCGACTCTGCGGAACCGACGTCTCGACATCAACAGGTTCCTCGTCGAGATTTATGTGAACGGTGTCGGCCCACAATACACCCTCCGCTGCGGCGTTGGTCTGAGCGGCATCACCGGGACCGGCAAACCAGATCAGCGCCAGCGCAAAGACGGTAAGACCAAAAAGTTGTACGGTGTAGCGCAGCATCCAGGACCTCCAAACTTTTTATCAGCGATTCGCTCTCAATGTAACGGCCTGTCGGCAATTGTCAAGGAAGAGACCAATCCGGGCGGGACTTGTATCCCATTGTAAATATATACACTTAGCAGCACTCAGTAGTTTCCTCGTTGACTACTTTCGGGACTACTAATATGCTATCTTCTTACATTCTAATACGTTAATCCTCGTGCTGTCAAATACATGTAACAAATCCATCCCCGGAGCCGTCGTATATGTTAGGCACAACTCATGAAAACTGTTATTGCATATCGGTTTACGAAGACCACTCAGCCATCGGGCCGGTCAAAACTGTACAAATATGGAACAGCCAGATAACTATTAATGAAACGATTCAAAGACACATTTGGTTTCGCCGTCATCCTGAATCTGTTGTTGCCCGGCCTGGGGCACGTCTTCTGGCGTGATTACCTCTTTGGCGTTTTCGTTTTCCTGATCCTTCTCATCGCTGTCGCGCTCATGTTCGTGTCCTTCCTGGTGAGTCTTCCGCTGACGGCCAAGCTGGTTCTTTTTGGTTTGCCCGTTCTCTTCTTTGCGTTCACGTTTGTTGATCTGTCAAAAACCGTCAACCGACGTTTTCACAATTCCAGGCGATCTCGCACCGCCGCTTTCGCTTTTCTCGGATCCGTCTTGGCCTTTCAGCTTCTGGTTCCCTTCACGCCAGGCAACTTTCTGCTGCGCAACAGACCGGAGCTTTTTCGGCAGCCCGATCATCACCTGAGTCCCCTGCACAGTAAAGGGGACTTGCTAGTGACGAATCGAATGGCCTACACCGTTGACCTCTTTTTTGCCGAACGGCCCCTGTTGCACGATCTGCCGCGTGTGGGTGAGATTGTCAGATTCGATGACCGGCAATCCGTCCGACGTACGGGGCTGGTGCTCGGTCCACCGGGAAGTGATGTGCAGATGATCGACGGCCAACTGGTGATCGACGGCTCGACGGTGAGTCCGGCAGTTCTCGAGTCACTGAATCTGAACGGGGATATGCCGTTGACTTTGGTGGAGCAGGCTTCTATTTTGGTCGTCACGTTAACTCTGGGAGCGGTCGACGGCGTCTATCAGGTGCCGGTTGACCACCTGGTCGGACGGGTTGATCAGTTATTTTGACAGAAAGACCGGCACTCGTATTTGATCTCGACGGCACGCTCATCGACTCCTCGGAAGGCGTCGTGGCAGCCTTTAATTATTCCCTGGCCGCGATGGGTCAGCCGGAACAGCCGGCCGAGATGATCAAAAAGTACATCGGATATCCCCTGTCGGACGTGTATCCCCGGTTTACGTCCGCGCCGTTGAGTGAGCTATACCACCACTTTCAGATCAAGGCACGGGAGACGGTGGTGTCCTCGACTGTCGCCCTGGGGGGAGTGACCGCAGCTCTGCGACATCTGCACCGGGACGGCTGGCTTATGGCCATCGCGACAACCAAGATTCGTGCCCATGTAGACGGCATCATCGATAAGCTGGGTTGGAGCGGGTACTTTGCCGCCCTGGTGGGCGGTGACGAGGTGGAGCATG